>CAYNNW010000301.1:0-3451 GCA_964398435.1 uncultured Gaiellales bacterium
ACCGGCAAGGCACTTGGCCCGCGTGGCCGTCGTTCTTATCATCGGCCTCGCGGGCTAAGCGCCTTCCCGGCGTCAGCCCCTCAGCTCAAACGTTAGGCCGCATGACCGACTCCACGCTCAGACTCGCACGGGTGGCCGCTGTATGCCTATTCGTCGCAGCAACGGCTGTATGGGCATACCAGGTGCTTGCAGCAGCGTGCACTGCCGACCTCAAGGGCGGAGCCTGGGGAAATCCGACGCTCGCGCTCGAACTTGAAACCCAGGCCGTTCTGCTCGGTCTTGCAGCGTCCGGCATGCTGGGTGTGGCGTTCGCTTTGTTCGCCACGCCTGGTTCAGTTGCCACCAGAGCCTTTCGCTTCTTGGCGGGTGCGATTGTTTGCTTCGGCGTCCTGCTCGTCGCTGGGTTCTTCTTGGAGATCCAAAGCACTACGTCATGTGGTGCCCCGGTTCAGTCGCGCAGCAGTTCTCAGTAGCCGCCTCATTGAGCCAGTTCAAAGGCAAACAATGCGGCCTAACCCTTCGCTCGAGCCGACTCGCACCGGCATGGCACTTGGCCCGCCTCCCGGAGTGGTTCATCATCCGTCCGGCGGGCCAAGCACCACACCGGCGCTCGCGCCTCAGCTCAAACGTTAGGCGCCTGAATGCTCCGCCTCGTCGCCACCGCCGCGCTCACGATTCCATTGTTCTTCTTGCTGCTGACTCTTCTTTCGAGAGTCGGTCTAAGTGACGACCACGCCGCCGTAGCAGCCATGGTTACGGCGTTTGTACTCGCACCAATGGCATTCCTGAAGCTCTGGCGACCAGCGACCCCCGATCGCCCGAACGGCCTACCGCCGGAGAGTCTCTACGTCGTAACGTTAACGTCCGATGAAATTCGCGTCAGCCATCCGAGGCGTCCGACGGAAGCCATCATGCTCTCCGAACTCTCCGAGGTGTCGATCGTGACCAACGACTCAGGGCCCTGGGGAACTGATGTTTGGTGGCTTCTCCTTGGGGCCAAGCCGAAGTCCGGCTGCTCTTTCCCCGGCGGAGCTTCCGGCGAGGAGACCGTGCTCAAGTTCGTTCAGAGCCTACCCGGCTTCAGCAACGTGAACCGCACCGGGTTTCGAGGAGGCCTGTTGGCTTGAGTCAGGTCGGCTTGACCTGACGGTCTTTGGGTTTGTGCGCTGCCCCCGGGTTTCGTAGCACTTCGATCTAGGGTCTGTTGACATTCGGGGCGACAATGCCGTTCCAACCCGTTGCACGGGTTGGAGGCGCGATGCGACAGCAGCTTCGAGATGACCAGTGGAAGCGAATCGAGAGTCTGTTGCCGGGTAAGGTTGGCGACCCCGGGCGCAGCGGGGCGGACAACCGCAAGTTCGTCGAGGCGGTGCTGTGGATCGCCCGCACCGGCAGTCCCTGGCGCGACCTGCCACAGGAGTTCGGCTCGTGGAACAGCACGTACCAGCGCTTTGCGCGCTGGTCACGCGCCGGCGTGTGGCACCGGGTGTTTGCGACGCTTGGCCGAGAACGAAGCTTTCGCGAGGTCTTCATCGACTCCACCATCGTTCGAGCCCACCAGCATGCCGCTGGCGCCCCCAAAAAAACGGCGCCCAAGCGCTCGGGCGATCCCGGGGCGGCTTGACGACCAAGATTCACGTCGTGGTCGATGCCATCGGGCGGCTCATCCAGGGCCGCGTCTCGGCCGGCCAAGTCCACGACATCACCCAGGCCGGCGCGCTGCTCGAGGGCGTCCCGGCCAAGTGCGTGGTGGCCGACAAGGCCTACGACGCGATGGCGCTGCGACAGCAGATCGCGGCCCTGCCGGCCAAGGCGGTCATCCCGCCCCGGGCCAATCGACGCGAGCTGATCCGATGGAGCAAGGCCGTCTACCGTCACCGCAACCTCGTCGAACGGTTCTTCTGCCGCATCAAGCACTTCAGGCGCATCGCAACTCGCTACGACAAGCTCGTCGAAAGGTTCGCTTCGTTCATCAGCCTCGTCGCAGCCATCGTGTGCTCGACTTGAATGTCAACACGCCCTAGGCAAAGCGCTCTCGTGCTACGCCGGTGCCATTCGACTCTACTGGCCCAGGTTCAGCATCGACTCCGATCCCTTCGCGCATCCGGTATGGATGCCGTGGCAGGTGAAGGACGCGACTTCCACTGAGCGCACTCTCGGGCACCTATCCAGCATGGTCTTCGAGGCCGCCGCCTTCAGGCACATCGAACCTGCGCCCATCGCGCATGTTCGCGCGTCGGCGGAGCGGGAAGCTCGCGAGGCGGCACGAAGCGGCAGCACCAAGTCAACGGACGAGTTGCTAGACGACCTCATCGAGATGGAGGCGAAGCTCAAGGCAGCAGAGGAGGCAAACGCCGAGCTAGTCAAAGACAACAAGACTCTCCGCGACAACGCTGCAGCCTATGCGGCGAACTCCAACTGGCAGGGGCAGCTATCCACGGCCGGGGACACGGTTCCCGAAGCCTCCGCCGAAACCGCCGCACCAACAAGCATCGCCGAGGCTGTCCAGCTTGCGCAAGCCAGAGCCAAGAATGTCCGGTTTCTGCCCTCGGCACACGCGTCCGCCGCGGACTCACCGTACAGGCAACCAGAGCGTGTGTTGCAGGCGCTCTCCGCACTGGAGGAGGTAGCGTCGATCTGGGCAGAGACTGTCGGTTCGGGCAAAGCGGGAGGTTCTGTGCGGCAGTTGTTCAAGGCACGCGGCTTCGAGTACGCCGACGACGTATCTCAGACATCCAAGGGCAAATGGGGAACGGAGTACATCGCCGACTACAAGGGCAAGCAGGTCGACATATCGCCGCACATCACCTTGGGCGCCAAGCAGGCCGACACCTGTCTGTCAATTCACTGGGCGTGGCTCAGGGACGAGAAGGCCGCGCTGGTCGCGCACGTTGGGCGACACAAGACGAACACGAAGACATAGACACCCGCGCGTCCGTGCCTGGCAGAAGCTCCAGTGATCCACGGAGGTATGCATGCCCCTCACAACGCGCCAAGCCACTGATCTGTGCGCGCCTAGGGTGCAGTAGGTCTCCTTCTCACCGCTTCCGCCAACCCGGACTCCCATCCGGACGCGCCGCTCACCCTCCCGCCAGCTCCAGATGCGCGCGGGTCAGCCCGGCGCCATGCGGCGACATCGACAGCCGGCCGCCGAACGAAGCCGCCAGGCGCGTCATCGCGGTGTTGTCGGTGATCACGTCGGCGACCATGCGGGCGATGCCGTGGCGCGCGGCGTAGCGCAGCAGGCGCTGCATCAGCGCGCGGCCCAGGCCGATGCCTTGCCAGGCGTCGGCCACCGCGATGGCGAAATGCGTCTCGCCGTTCTCGTTCACGTAGCGCGCGTCGGCCACGATGGTCGGCGCGTCGTCGCTGGCCAGCGCCTCGGCGACGATCGCGACGTGGCCCACGTGGTCGACGTCGGTCAGCTGGCGCAGCAGCGCCGGCGACAGCT
>CAYNNW010000302.1:0-3435 GCA_964398435.1 uncultured Gaiellales bacterium
GATCGCTGCTGTGAGCTGGGGCGCGGTGTGGCAGATCGCAAAGCGCCACTCGCCGAGCTGGCCCCAGTTGTTCACGGCTTCGATCCAGTTGCGGGCGGCGGTGTGCTTTGCGTCGTCCTGTGTGGATGCCTGGCCCTTGCCTTCGACCAGAAGCGTGATGCCGCCAGCGAGGCGGATGATGAAGTCGGGGCGGTAGCGGTGGGTCTTGCCGAGGTGCCGGTAAGGGATTTCGAGGAAGAGGCGATCGTTCTTGGCGTACGCCTCGACACGTGTATCGTCTTCGAGCGTCCCCGCAAGTGCGCGTTCCAGCTGGCTGTCACAGACAACGTGGCTAATGTGGCTCTTGGTTGTCACCATCGTCTTCTTCGTGGTGGTGAACATGCGCGCGTCGGTGCTTGCAGTGGGCGCGTACTCGTTGAGCAGGGGAACGAGGTGCGTGCCGGTCGGGTCGGGGTTGCGAATGCCGACTGCGATGCGCTCCTTGATCTGCGATACGTAGCGCAGGTTGCACAACTCTTCACGGCGCATCCCCGGATCGAGCGTCACCTTCGTGCGCAGGAACTCCTCGACGATCGCGAGCAGTTGCGGGAACAGCCAGTGCTTGTTGAGGCTCGCTGCCAGCTCGCCTGCGAGGCGGAACGCGAGGCGCTGTTCGCGGTAGTAGGAATAGGCACGTTCGCGGTCTTGTGTTTGCCCACCGAAGCCAGTGCGCGCTTCGCCCGTGTCGAACTCGACATAGGTCTGGCTGGGGTCGTCGAGCGCGGCGACGTGGACGGGTTCCAGGATCGTGAAGTTGCACTCGACTCGATCGTGGATGTCGTTCAACACCTGCTCGACGTTTGGCCACTCCAGTCGGAGCTTTGAGCGATCGTTCAGCGTGCGCACATGGGTGGTGTCGGGCGGGGCGCTGATGCCGCCACTGCCCTTCGCGAACGGCAGGAGCTGGAACGGCACCCCGTACACGTCCACGTATTCGGGTTGCGTCAGATCGGTGTAGTCACTCCGCCGCAGCCCACGACCGACGACCTGTTCGGCGAGGAGTTGGCTGCTGAACGCGCGCAGACCGAGAATCTGTGTGACGTTGCGCGCATCCCAGCCTTCGCTGAGCATCCCGACACTGATGACGCACCTGATCTGCTCGCCTGGCTGGCCCTCGCGCCCCACGGTGGCAATCACCGTACGCAATCGCTCGGCCGCGTCAGATGCGCTTTCGCCCTCGTCTCGCTGCTCGGCGTCGGCAAGGAGCTTGGTATCGATTCGGATAGTAACTTTGCCGTCGTCGTCCTGATTGATGAGGTGCTTTCCCGCTTCGCCCATGCGCGCAATGTGCTGTTCCAACAGCTCGGCCATTCGCGTGTCGTTGCAGACGACGATCATCACAGGCGGAATATCGCGACCTGCCTTCTCCCAATCCTCGAAGGTTGCCTCCCATGCGGCGGCGAGGTTCTTCAATGGGCCGTCTGCTTCGGCGAGGTAGTCGGTTAGTGGGTGCCCACCGTCGATGTCGTCCTTCTTCTTGGGGAGCCGCTTCTTGATGTGCTCCCACAAGTTGCGGTATTTGGGAACCGCAGTGCCGGCGTTGTCGTCGGTAGGCACTCGCGGCACCTTTACCAGCCCGCTCTCAATCGCGTCGACGAGCGCGAAGTCCGAGACAATCCACTCGAACGGACGGAACGCCTTGTCCTTGCCAGCAACGCCCGGATACATCGGAGTCGCCGAGTAGTCGATGCAGCGCAGGATGCCACGTGCGCGGTGGATACGGTCAAGGCCGTCCACCCATACGGTCGCCTGCTCGGCGTCCTTCTTGTCCTCGCCCGTCGCCTTTGCGAGCAGGTCAGGAGGGATACGCCATGCGTGGTGCGCTTCATCGTTCAGCACCATCACGCGGCGTTTGGTACCGAGGTCCCGCAGCACGCGCGTGGCGAACGCCGTGTCGCTCTCGCGCCCGCGCTTGAGCACGCTGCGCTTGGGGTCTTCCTTCGGTGCGAGCTGGTGCCAGTTCGTCACCATCACACGTACGCCGCCGAACAGCCCCGCGTACTGCCCCGGTATCAACCCGAACCGCACGTAGGCGCTCTCAGGTTCGGAGGGGATCAACCCGTCCTCACCGCGTAGTCGATCTTTCACCGTGAGATTAGGGCAGACGACAAGGAACGCATCAGTAAAGCGCGTATCGCGTTTGCCGACCGCCTTGTTGAGTCCCGACCATGCGATCGTCATGGCCATCACGAGCGTTTTGCCCGCGCCAGTTGCGAGCTTGATCGCCCAACGCTCGAACTCCTGGAGCTGCTGCACGGAGATCCCGACCAGCTTCTCCGGTGGTGCCTCGGTGAGGAATGCGATCGTCTCGATCGCCTCGCGCTGTGCGAAGAACGGCCGCAGGCCGCCGTCGCGTTCCGTCTCGAACCAGTGGCGGAACAGGTCTTGCGTCACCTGCGTTGCGCCGGCATAGCCTGTCTCGCGCCACTCGCGCACGCGATCGCGGATCGCATTCACCGTGGTCATGCCGACCTGCTTCTCCACCGTTAGGTCGAGCTGTGTGCCACGTGCCGGAGCGAGGTATCCCGACGGCCTGCGACCCTCGACGAGTGCGGGGGTCTTGCCCGGCTCGAATAGCCAGTGATGGGACGGCTCCGCGTACGGGTCGTTGATGATTGGGTTCGCGTCAGTGACGACGCCTGTCTGCCGCCCTGCGCCGCTCACGCACGCACTCCGTCGAGGTCGATCACAGCTTCACTGGTGGTGCCGTGGTCGTCAATCACGCGCACGGCAGCCTTCTTCGATGCGCCTGCGTCGAAAGGCAGGCTCTCGTAGCCGGTGAACCCGTCGAGGCCGCCTTCATCCACACTATCCTTGAGTGCCTTCGACAACGACTTCCATGCCTCGCCGCGCGTGAAGAACGCCTGATTGACGTGGAACACGGTGCGGTCGTAATCGTGGTCGAGGAACCACGCTGCGATCTCCGAGCTGTCGCGACTGACAACCTCGCCCGTCGCGGTGTCGAAGGTATCCATACCCTTCACGGTGAGGACGAACTTGCCGTCTTCGTTCTTGGTCACCTCGACATCGGGCGATGAGAACGAACGGAACGTCTGGCTCGCGGTGGTCTTTTTCAAGAGGTCGCCGAGCAGTAGATCGGCGTTCGCTTCGAGCGTAGCAACCTTGAACCTGCCGATGGTGCCCTTCGCCGTGTACGCCTGCGCCTCGGCGTGGATCGCGAACCCGACGAATACAACGAGGTCGTAGCCGTAGCTTTCGTGCAGCGCCTCGTCGATCTGCGCAACGGTGAGCGGCCCAAACCGCGGGCCGATGCTCACGCCGAAACGATGCTGCTCGCCGTCGTCGCCCTCATAGAAGCCTTCCGCATGCAGCGCTCCCGATCCGACGATGCGCTGAAGCGACGCGATAGATAGAGGCTTCTCACCAGGATGCGGG
>CAYNNW010000303.1:0-3398 GCA_964398435.1 uncultured Gaiellales bacterium
AATGTCACCTTCCCGCGTTCCCCGGCCACTTGGCACAAGGTGGTACAGGCAGAACCTGTCAACACCGGCATCCTCTGCAGCGTCGAGTACCTCGTCGAGATCACCGAGGTTGTACTCGGTGACGGTGAAGCGGACGCTGACTCGCAGCCCAACCTCGCGGCACAGGCGAATCGCCTCGATCGATTTTCGCCAGGCACCCTTCTTGCGCCGGAATTCATCGTGAACCTGTTCCGATCCATCCAGTGAGATGCCGACGTACTGTGCGCCAGCATCGCGAAGCCGCTGTGCCTGGGCCTTCGTCTTGATCAGTGTGCCATTCGTTGAGATGACCGGCGTGATCCCACGTGCTGCGGTGTGCGCGATGATTTCGTGCAGATCCTTGCGGATCAGTGGCTCGCCCCCCGAGAGCAGCAGCACCGGTACGTGCTCCTCGGCGAGGTCGTCGATCACGCGAAGTACATCCTCCAGCGGTGTGGAGATCGGGTTGTGGCCCAGGACCGCCGAGTAGTAGCAATGCTGGCAGGCCAGATTGCAGCTGCGCGTGATGTTCCAGACGACCACGGGGTGGTACCCATCGCGGTCGCGAAAGCGATGCTGCGGCGATCCGTCACGGCCGTAGCGGTATCGGTCGGACGGGCTTGCCCGTCCCGTGACCAGTCGCGTCAGTCCAATCACACTCGCAGCTCGATTCCCAGGTCAGCATGACAACAGAAATCGGTACTTTTTCGAGTCGGCCCGGGAATCGCCTCAGCAATTGTCCGCGACACCCGCGGGAGGATCACCTGTCGGCAGCGGCTGGCAGCGCTTCGACGTGATCGCGGAACCACGAGACAAGTCGTTCGCTTTCTGGCATCAGGACGCCTTGCGTCGGCAGATCGAGGCCGGCACCTGTTCCTGCCTGCACCGACGACATGCCGCGTTGGACCGCCTCGACGAGTACCTGGTCTTCGGCCCCGACCTGGTCGTCCCAGGCGATGAGCGAGGCCAGCGTGGAGTCGTCGACATCCTGGTCGATGCAGTAGTCGAGAAAGCGCGAAGTCAAAGCCACAGTCTCGGGAATGACAGGGCCGATCGACAAGTTGGGGGGGCCGGGAAGAATGTTGATGATCAGGTTGGGCCAGACGTAGTGGAACTGTCCCTCAACAACACTGCCCGCACCGTCGAAATCCGATGAACCCACTGCCCTGGCATCACTGCGGCGCCGCGCCCACTGGCTGGCCCAGCTTCCCTCCGCGCTGACCTCGTACCGACCGGGGCGCACGTCGACAACCGCACTGAACCCCGGATGTGCGATCTGGCAGTGGTAGCACTCAAGATAGTTCTCAACAATGACTTTCCAATTCGCCTGCAGCGAGCCTTCGGACCGTTGCCGCCATTGCAGCGTGTCAATGTCAATTCCGGCGCGCTCGATCCGTTCTGGAATGGGGCCGAGCCACTCGAGGAGTGGGGGGGCTTGATCATCGAGTGTTGCGAACAGAAGGTTGCCCCATGCTTCGAGTCGAATCTCGACGAGATCGAGGTCGCTAGGCAGGCTGTCGATCCCTTCAGCCGCAAGCCGCGGTGCGGAGCGCAGCTGACCGTCCAGCGAATAGGTCCAGGCGTGATACGGGCAGATGAGGGTCTGGGCGCATCGCGGTTGCGCAACAAGCGTTGCACCGCGATGTCGGCAGGCATTGACGAACGCGGCGACTGTTTGCGTGTCAGTCCGCACCAGGACCAGGTCCATCCGTCCTGCGCGGGTTGGGTACTGGGATCCAACGTCCGGGATCATCCCCCGGTGGCCGACGTAGTGCCAGGCTGCGTTGAACGCCGCCATTTCCGTCGTCAGGAAGTGGGGCTCCGTGTACGTCCGCCAGGAAAGCGTTCTGTCGAGGTCCGAAGAGGTAGTCATCTCACTCATGACGGAGGATAGCTACCAGCGTCCGGTGGGGCAGATGCTCTTGGCGTTGTCGGGCTGCTCCGAGTACGGCTTGGAGAAGTCAGATCCGCACACCTTGAAGGGGGCTCCGTCGGGAATGGTCCCGTCGACCACGCTTCCGATCAGCGTGCTCCTGTCGATTGCCCCACCGGTGGCGACCTGGAATTGAACCATGACTACCATGGGGTCGGTTTCCGGGACGATCGAGCCGACTATAAGGAGGTCGTCGGGAACGCTGGAGAGGATCGCCACCTGATCGCGGGTCAGCATGGAGGGAACGTTCACCCATTGATCAGGGGTCAGTCCGTCAGGCAGTACCGACACCTTGGAACCAATTCCTTTGTCTTCCGCCTTGACGGCCGCGCCCGTTGCGCAATTCGTTGTGGTCCCGTCGTCATTGATCTCGTAGAAGGTTCCACTCTGCAGGCCAGCACTGCAGCTCTCAATTGCCTTCCATGTATGCGTGATCTGTTCCTTGGTATTCGTTGCCCGGGCTTTCGCCTTCTGGCCTGTATACACAGGAATGGCAACGGCCATCAGGATCGAAATAATGATCATTACCACCAGCAGCTCGATCAGCGTGAAACCGGCATCACGATCCACAGTTCCACCGTGGAAGGCAGCAGATGTCACGGGCGAGTGCATTTCCATAGCCATATCGGGTGCAGGTTGCCAGTCCTTGAGCGGGTGTACGGCAGCGTTGACGTCTCGGTCCGCACTGGGGGAACGTTCGGCGGACGGGACCTCAAGGCATGGCGAGCTCATGTGGGAATGAGCGTGCGCGGTCGGTCGATCGGGAATCCTCTACCAACGCCCGGTTGGACAGAGCCGTCGTGCGCTTTCAGGTTGCTGCCAGTAGGGTTTTGTGAAATCAGATCCACAGACTTTGAAAGTCTGCATTTCCGTTCCCGTCCCCTTGAGAACGCTGCCTATCAACGTGTTCTGATCTACCGCTTTCGCTTGTCCGAAGTACAGGATTGCGAAGGCGACCGGTGGGGATGTCTCTGGAACAACTGCACCAACGATATAGGTGTCCTCGTCAGTTTCCGATTGAACAGCGATTTCATCTCGTTTCAGCAGCGACACTGTACTGTCCCATTGCTCCTCAATCGTTCCATCGGGAAGCGTGGAGAGTTTGACTCCAATTCCATTGTCCTCACTTTTGATTGCCGCACCCGTTGCACAATTGAGAACTGAACCATCGTCATTGACTTCATAGAAGTTGCCGTTCTGCAGCCCGGCGCTACAGCTCTGAATCGTCTTCCATGCGTGAGTGACTTGTCTCTTGGTGTTGGTTGCCCGGGCCTTTTGCTTCTGGCCGGTATACACGGGGATGGCAACCGTCATGAGGATCGAGATAATGATCATCACCACCAGCAGCTCCATCAACGTGAATCCGGCGTTGGAGCTCATGCGCGCGTGCCATGTTGATCGATGCCTCGGGGCCATGATCACCATCTCCCCGTCGGGCAGACGCGTT
>CAYNNW010000304.1:0-3388 GCA_964398435.1 uncultured Gaiellales bacterium
ACTCAAGATTGACCTGGTGCACAATGCCGGTTCCCGGAGGCACAGCCGTGAAGTTGCGGAACGCACCCTGTCCCCATCGCAGGAACTGATAGCGCTCACCGTTTCGCTCATACTCAATTTCGATGTTGCGGGCGAGGGCAAACTTGCCGCGGAATTCGTCCACTTGGACGGAGTGGTCGATCACCAGGTCCACAGGCTGAAGTGGATTGATCTTCGTCGGGTCGCCGCCCATGCTGGCCATTGCGTCCCGCATCGAGGCAAGGTCGACAAGCGCCGGAACGCCGGTGAAGTCCTGCAACAACACTCGTGCTGGAGTGAATGCAATCTCTCGTGACGGGGTCGCGGCCGGGTCCCATGATGCCAGCGCTCGAATGTCGTCGGCTGTGACTTTGACGCCGTCCTCGTGGCGAAGCAGATTCTCGAGCAGGATCCGAAGCGACCAGGGGAGGCGCGCTACCTGTGGAAACTCGCGGGCGACCGCTCCGATGTCGAACATCTCGTACGTGGTGCCTGCGGCGGTGAGTGTGCGTCGCGCCTGGAACGTGTCGGCCATGGGTCCTCCTGCTGGTGTCGAGCTCCCATCCTACTCGCATGCGCGCGCGTGGGGGAATCAGCAGGCTGGTCCGTACGTGTCCTTGTCGCTGATCAGCCCATTGCTGACCGTGCAATGCGGGCGGTTCTTGCCGTTCTCGGTGAATGGAGCCTTGGGATCGCCGGGCTTCGAGCGGATCCAGACCTTCAGGTACCACTGCAGTCCGCTTGCCGAGTATTCGAGGTAGACGTCCTGGCGATCGAGATCATGAACCGGTGGATTCGTCATCGGTGCCGACCCGACCTTCACGACCTTATCCGGCTCGACCGATTCGGGAGCGCCACCCTTCAGATACGGATTGCCGTCTGCATTTCTCGGGCCTCGAGGATCCAGCATCGAGCCGCTGGCTGGCCAATCCGCGGTCATCGCAGCTGGCGGGCGGCTGCCATGCGCCCGCGTAAATGCATCGATTGCGTCCTGAAAAGCGACGGCCGTGGCAACACCTGTCCGCTTTCGGGCCGTTCGCTTGGAGGTCGTAAACGAGGGAATGGCGACCGCCATCAGGATTCCCACAATGATCACGACAATCATCACCTCGATAAGCGAGATGCCCTTGGAGTCGAGCAATCGGTGTCGTGCATGCAGCATCACGGTAATTTCGGCCGCAGATGGCTGTAACTTGAGCTAGGAAGCTGCACCGAGGTGTGGCATCAGACGTTGGGCGCCAGAACTTCGAAGACAATGGGCGCTGCATAGTCGGCCGGCGTCTGGTTGGACGAGGTTCGAAGGCCAAATCGGAAGTTCACGGTTCCCGTGGTGGGTGTCGAAAGCGTCGCCACCTTGCTGGCCGTGTCGTCGAACTGGCGTGGAACGCGGCGCCATGGATCGGTGTCGGACGTTGTGCAATCGCCGTTGGCGTCAATTGTCCACGGCGCGACGACAGTGGACGTAGTCATCGCCCGTAGGCAGACACCGAACAGATTCGACCCCGTACCAGCCCAATTGAAGTTGGTCGAATCGTAATCCGAGATCGTCGGGCCAGTCGCATACTGAATGAGCACACCGTTCGCGCCAACACCGTCGTTGCCGGCAACGGTGAATCGACCGTCAGGAGTGACTGCAACCCTATAGCCCGTATCGTTGGTTCCGATGGATTGACGGTCCCAGCCGTCCGTCGAGAATGTCGTATCAAGCCGACCGATCTGATCAAACACCGCGGTGAAAAAGTCAGCGTCGGTACCGTTGGACGACGATGACCCCGAGCTGACAATCCGACCGTCCGGAAGTGCCACAACACCACTCAATTCATCAAGAAATCCGTTTGTATCAAGCGTGACGATGCCATTGGACGTGCCCGAGTTTCCGTCGAAGGTCGTATCCAGTCGCCCAACCGAATCGAGCTTCATCACGACGGCGTTGGAACTGTTTGCTGTGACCTGATCTGTCTCGCCGGTGACGATGATGTAGCCATCGGGGGTGATGTCAACGCCGTAGCATGCTTCGTTGGTTGTCCCGGCAATGTCAACGATCACGTTGCCGTTGGACGTTCCAGAGTCACCATCAAACGTGGCATCGAGCACTCCTGCACTGGAGATTCTCGATATCAGGCAGCGGCTTGCGCCAGCCTGGACCGAGGTCCCAACGGCGATCGCTCCTCCGTCGGACAGTACTCGAACGCCGTAGTACCGGTCATCGCCGTTGCCGGGATCGGCAGACATGACTCCGTCGCCCGCGTAGTGCGTATCGACGGTGCCGTTTGCGGTGAGTCGCATCACCTGCGCCGCCGTTCCGCTTCCCCCTGCACCGAGAATCTGGCCATCAGCCTGGAGTTTGACGTCGTAGAAGAAGTCGAATCCCTCGTCATACTCCGGGAGAGACAAGCCATCTCCGCTGAATGTGGGATCAGGCAGCCCAGCCGTCGTGAACCTGCCGACAAACGGCCCCACTCCCCAAATGAAGCCTGCCACCACGATCTTTCCATCAGTCTGTTCGGCAGCCGACAGACACGCAAGATCCGCACCGCCAAGCGAGATGGTTCCGATTCCCCCGGTTCCAAAGGACGAGTCAAGTGAACCATCTGCATTCAGTCGGCCAGCGGTACAGGCCACCGTCGATGGCTGGCTCCAGCCAAATGCCAGCGTGTCACCGTTTCTCAGTGGAATTACTCCAAACGTATTGTCATTGGCCGTGCCAAAGTCGAGCGAAAACTTGCCGTTGCCTGGGGCCCCCGGTCCGTCCCAGCCCGTGTCAAGCACGCCGGTGCCCGGCGACTCAACCGCGGCACCCGATTCGTCGCGTTGTCGGATTCTCAACATTGACGTATCGGTGGTGCTTCCAAATACAACTGAGCAGTCCTGATTGCTTACCTGTGTTGTGCCTGGCAAGGGGGTGCCAAGATTGGTCCTGCCCGGCTGTCCGGAAGCGCAGCTCGTGGTCGTCAGCGATGTATTGTTGGCAAACGTCACCGTAACGGTAGTGTTCTGACTGGTCGTGGTTGAGAATGGATTGCTTGCCAGTGAGGTTGAGCAGAGTGCGACAGTAATCAACGACGTGATGATGGTGACCATCGCAGGTCGACGAACGGCCAATGCGCGCAATCCAGGCAGGCGTCTAGACATTTGGCGCCACCACCTCAAAAGTAATGGGTGCTGCATAGTCGCCGGGCTGCTGCCCTGGTTTGACACGTAGCGCAAATCGAAGGTTGGCCTGGGCAGTCAACGTTCCGCTTGGAGACGAGTTCGCAATACGGTAGTTGGAATGTGCAGAGTTGGTGGGAATTGGATACCAGGAGTTTGCATCGCTTGCACCGCAGTCATTTCCTGCATCCACGGTCCAGGACTCTGCCGAGGTATTCGC
>CAYNNW010000305.1:0-3367 GCA_964398435.1 uncultured Gaiellales bacterium
GGTCGGCGGTGCGCTGATCGCGGGATGCGCCGTCAATGCCGGCTGGGCAGTACTGCAGGTCGCAGCGCTAGCCGCGCTCGACGCTGACATCGACCGGGCCATCCTGAGCAGGTTCCCCATCTCGAATGCCGGTCAGGGCGGAATCCTGCATATCGGAGGCTCGATCTGGCGGGCCAACGGGTTGATGCGCGACAGCAACCACCTCGGAGTACTTCTCGGTGCTGCCACGCCGGCTGCGCTGGGGGCACTGCGGGGACGTGCGCGGCTGATCGTGCCACTGCTGCTTGGAGCAGGAACGCTAGCAACCATGAGTCGCTCGGGTCTGCTGGCGCTTGCTGCCGGAATGCTCGTTCTGGCATGGCCACAGCGACGACGCCTGCTTCAGGGCGCACCGCTGATGATCGGCACGATGATCGTTGCGGCGGTCGTAACGGTGGTGTGGGCTGTCGCAACGCTGCTCCCGGATTTCAGCGCCGACTTCGTTGGATCGAGGCTCGACCTGTCGAGCGGATCAAGCCGAACTCACTTGGGACTGTACGCAGAACTCCCCAGGCTCGTACTCGCGCACCCACTGTTCGGAGGTGGCCTCAACTCGTTTGCCGTGACGTTCGCCGAGATCAGCGGGCGCGAAGGGTTCGGCCCACACAGTGCCTGGGTTCGCCTGGCGGCCGAGACAGGGCTTGTCGGAACCACACTGTGGGCCGTGATGGCTGGAATAGCACTGACTGCGGCGCGAGCCACGATGCGTCCCATCGGAATTGCAATCGCCGCAGGCCTCGTCGCAACCTGGGTCGGAAATACGTTCTACCTGACAACACACCTTCTCTACGTCGATCTGATGACCGGGCTGGCGATTGCGGGTGCGGGAATCCCGCTGGGCGGCGGAGCAGCCGGAGGAAACAGGTCGATCCACTACAATCGCGGCGTGGAAGCACTGACAGCGAGCTCAGCACCGACATCGGCCCCCACCTCACCTGGGCGACTTCGCCGGGCAATTCGATTCTGGTGGATCGTCCCCGCAGCGATGCTGGCCACCATGGTTCCGACCGCGCTCTTCGCAGGCGCTGCACCGACCAGGCATGAAGCGTCGACCACCGTGTATCTGGGGCAGCCAGTTGCGGTGAACGGTCAGCTGCTGAACACGATTACGGCCGAGGGCGCAACCGGAATTGAGATTGCCAGCAGTGAGCGGGCGGTCCGGCTTGCGGCTCGCGCGACGGGCATGTCAGTGGCGGACGTTCGGTCGGGGCTGTCGGTGACTGCCGTTCAGCCGCCGATCGCAAGCCGCCTGCAGAACCCGCCGGCGCTGGTCAAGATCAGCCTTCGCGCTCCAACCGGGACGGCAGCAACACGCGGAGCCCGCACGGTAGCCCGATACCTGGTCAACCGAACAAACGTTGCCACGACCGCAAAGATCCGCGATCTGCGAACGCAACGAACAGAGCTTGAGTCGGCGGTGCGCGAACTGCGAACCCAACGATCGAACGCACTGACCCAGATGGGTCGATCCGACAAGGGTGACAAGGCCGTCTGGGCAGCTCTGGCCGGCAGTGCCGGAACGGATCTGCGACTGACATCCGCGGATCTCGCGCTTGTTCGGGCACAGGTTGCCGCGGCGGCCGATCTTGAGACGAGTCGCGTCATGACACCTCCGGTCGCTCACCGCGCCACAACGACGTCACGCCGCCCCAAGCTGATGGTTGCCGCCTGGGTTGGTCTGGTCATCGGCGGGGTGTTGGCCCTGTGGATGGCGGGCGGCGCGGCCGCTGGACCGGGGAATTCAGGTGCGTCGGAGCAGCCGTCTGGCGACGCGCCGGCGGCTGACTGAGCGACTGTACGCAGCCGACGGAGTCGATCGAACCGTAGACCACGGTGTCGGCTCACCGCCGAATGACCGGAAGAACGGTTCGACACCGGGAAGCATCGAGCCTTCGAAATCGAACGCAGTTCCCCTGGCCGCACTCCGCTTGATTGCGTCCCACAGCAGTGCCGTTGCTCCTCCTGCGTCACGGAACCGTTCGTCGCTTCCGCCCGCCACGTACCAGGTTGACCGCGAGTCGTAGACGAAGAGTCCCGCCGCATGCACGTTGCCATCAGCATCACGGGCCGCGAGTACTTCTGCCTGACCGCGATCGGTTGCCGCACGCGCAACGCGGTCCAGCACTGACACCGGCGCAGCATGCGACGCGACATCGTGACGAGACAGCGTGCGCTGATGAAGCTCGACCAGGACGTCGACCTCCACCGGTTCAACTTCAATACCCTTGGACGCTGACTTCTTGAGCCACCGACGAACCCGCTGGTGTGCACCGGCCAGGATCTGCTCGACATCCGTCAGATCATTGAACCGCCAGGTGTACGACGTGGTTTGTGAAAACCCGCTCCACGACAGCGGCGTCCAGTAGGAGAACTCCGGATGACATCGTGCCTCAAGGTGCGCGAATGAGCCCAGCTTCTCCACCAATTCACGGGTCTGGTCAACCATGTGCGACCACCGTCGCATACTCGATGCATCGTGCGGTGGTGGCGAAAGAATCGGACCAAGGTGCGGCGTCAACGGCGCACCGACGTGAACTGTTCCATGGCGGGAATCGCGGCGCACGGTGGGCCATCCGGCAACCACGCTGCCATTGCGGAGCACCTGTGCAACACCCCAATTCCCGGGACCTGCTGCAGCATCGAGCCACCAGCTGGCAGCAAAGGGCGACCCTTGCGGGGATTGCTCAACGAATTCGTCCCATGCCTCGTGCGTCACGCGCGACTCCCCGTCGGTGCGGATTCGGCGACGTCCTCGATATACCTGCACATCGCCTGATACAGATCCGGGTCGATTCGAACCTTTGCTCTTCGTGGGAACGAGCTGGGAAGTGAAACGTCGCGCGATCTGAGTGGCACGCCCTGCGCAGTACAGAACCGCTCGATCTCAGTGAGAACGGCGAGCGGCTCGTCGCACAGGCGTTCGTAACTGACGTGCATGAATCTGGACGATCCCACTGCCGCCTCGACCCCGGCCACTTCACGATCCATCGAGCGAATCTGCTCGACGACCTGCTGGTGTGGAGGCAGCGTCCGCAGGTCCTCGACGTCAGCTGGCTCAGCCGACCACCACTGCTCGACCGACCCATGCACCCGAATCCGGCCCTCCAGCAACGAATGCCCATTGTCGGCCAGATCGCGGTGAATCACGATGAACAGCGCTTCGGGAAGGATGGCGGCGATTTCCAGCATCTCTACTTCCCCCCAACCCACCACAAGCTCACCGCTGCCTGGCAATTATTCCTCCTGTATCGGAGGGCCTTTGATCTCGATAGGATTGTCACTGGGCGAGACCGGCCGACCCCCCCTTGCCCTCCAAGACGAGTCGCTG
>CAYNNW010000306.1:0-3324 GCA_964398435.1 uncultured Gaiellales bacterium
GCGTTCCAATACGACACGTAGGCCTCGAGTGGCCGGAACGACGACGCGACACGCAGCACCACGCTGAATTGCGCGTTGCGCGCCGACAGATCGTGCCAGATCATCATCGTGCGCGAGCCGTCGGGGTGTACCACCAACTGGAAATGCTCCTCGCCGCGGTGCCGCCCAAAGCTGATGGTCGTATAAGCATAGCTGCCGCCGGCGCGACGTACGATGCAGGCGGTGGGACCGGCATTCTCCGCAGGAGGCATTGGCCCCTGCGCGAACAGGAGCGCGGCGGCGCACAAGTTCAGGATATTCATGTTGCCTCCGCCTCAATATAGCAGAGAGGTACGGCGTGCCCAGCACCCGGACCGGGAACACGATGTGAGCGCGACTGGCATCATCCTCAAATGAGCACGGCATTGGTCCTGTTCCGACGCG
The DNA here is from genome assembly GCA_964398435.1 of uncultured Gaiellales bacterium. Classification (GTDB taxonomy): domain Bacteria; phylum Actinomycetota; class Thermoleophilia; order Gaiellales; family SKUG01; genus CAYNNW01. The sequence continues at coordinate 424 of CAYNNW010000306.1, forward strand.
ACCTGCGCTTGACTGATCATCCCGCGCTCGTTGCGGCCTGCAGCGAGTACGAGCGCGTACTGCCGGTGTACGTGCATGCCCCACAGGAAGAGGCTCCGTGGTCGCCCGGTGCCGCGAGCCGATGGTGGCTGCACCATTCCTTGTCGGCCCTGCAGCAGCAGCTGGCGGCGCAGGGGGGCGAGCTGCATGTAGCCCGCGGTGACAGCTTGACGATACTGCGGGCGCTGATCCGTGCCAGCGGAGCCGATGCCGTCTACTGGAACCGGCGCTACGAACCGGCCGCCATCGCCCGCGACACGGCGCTCAAGGGCGCGCTGCATGCCGACGGCGTCGCCGTGCACAGCCAACCAGGCAATCTCTGGTGCGAGCCGTGGCAACTGGCGACATCAGCAGGCCAGCCATATCGCGTCTTCACGCCGTACTGGCGCAAGCTGCGCGCGACACTGCGGCCCGAGACGCCGTTGCCGAAAGCGCGCGCGCGCACGTGGCTGCGCCTGCCCGCCAGCCTGGCGCTGGACGCGCTGCAACTGCGGCCCCTTGGTCCCTGGGATGCGGGTTTCGCTCAGACCTGGCAACCCGGCGAGGCGGGCGCAGAGGAGCTACTCGAGATCTTTGCCGACGATGCGTTGCATCACTACTCGGGCAGTCGCAACCTGCCCGCGCGCCACGGGACCTCGCGACTGTCGCCCCACCTGCACTTTGGCGAGATCACCCCACGCCAGATCCATCATGCACTGGAGGCCTGCGCGTCACGGCAGGAAGCCCGCGAACGTCCCGATCTCGAGACGTATCTGCGCGAGCTGGGTTGGCGCGAGTTCGCCCACCATCTGCTCTACCACTTCCCTGGAACGCCGGAGGCCAACTTCAACCCACGTTTCGACGGTTTTCGCTGGGCCGACGACCATCCATCGGCGATCGAGCGCTGGCAGCAAGGCCGCACCGGTATCCCGCTGGTAGACGCCGGCATGCGCGAGCTGTGGCACACCGGGTGGATGCACAACCGGGTGCGAATGATCACCGCCAGCTTCTTCACGAAGAACCTTCGGCAACACTGGCGGCACGGCGCCCGCTGGTTCTGGGACACGCTCGTCGACGCGGATCTGGCCAACAACACGCTGGGCTGGCAGTGGGTCGCCGGCTGTGGCGCCGACGCTGCGCCCTATTTTCGCGTGTTCAACCCGTACTCGCAGGCCGCAAAGTTCGATCCCGACGCGCGCTATCTCAAGCGCTGGCTACCCGAGCTTTCCACGTTGCCGCCGAAGTTGCTGCACGAGCCCTGGCGTGACCCGCGGGCGTTGGCTGCGTGCGGCTATCCCGCGCCGATGGTTGACTTGGCCGCCACGCGGGAAGCAGCCCTCGACGTTTGGCGGGAATTGCCGGCGCGCTGATGCGAGCCAACGGCGCATGGTTATGGCGCGAGATCCAGACTCTCCCCGCGCCCGTATGTACGACGTGGGAACTTGCCTGTCTCGAGTCCGTCTCAATGCGGACTTCAACCAGGTGATGGTCGTCCGCGACGCGCGCGACTATATTTGGTTCATGTCGCGCACGCCGCAGGTTTCGGATGAGGACTATCCAGCCATGCCGGATCGCGCCAAGACCATGGGCTACGAGGCTGCCGGTATCAAAAAAGAGCCGGAACGCCGGCCCGAAAGCGGGGCAGGCAGCCAGACGTTCAGGGAGGCCTGCCGATGAAAGTCCTCGTCGCGTTCTTCGCCTGGGCCATGCCGGTGATCGCGTGGCTGGCCAACACGGGGGTCTTCGGACCCACCAATGGCGCCATCTCCGACCGCTACCCGACGCTGATCGTGGCCGCCGGCTACGCGTTCGCGATCTGGGGGCCGATCTTCCTGCTCGATGTGATGTATGGAACGTGGCAGCTGCTCGATCGCGCCCCCGACGAGCGGCTGCGACGCATCCGGCCCTGGACGGCGATGGGCTTCCTGTTGACTTCGGCGTGGATGATCGTGTTCTCGCTGCAGTGGTTCTGGCTGGCGCTGGCGATCATCTGGGCAAGCCTCGCATGCATGCTGTTCGCGGCGTGGCAGGTTTCGCATACGGCACACCACTCGCGCAGCCGCTGGTGGCAATGGCTGCCGTTGTCACTGCATGCAGGCTGGGTGTCGCTGGCGGTCCTGCTCAACGTGGCCCAGGTGGTCGTGGCATTCCGGCTGTTCTCGACAGTGAACATGCTGCCCTGGACGCTGGTTCTGTTTGCGCTGGCGGCCATCTTGTTGCTCACGATGACGGTGCGCCTGCGCGGCAATCCCTGGTATGCGCTGGCGGCCGTATGGGGCCTGGTTGGAGTGTTTGCCAAGCAACAGGCATCGACGTTGCCGGGCGCGAACATCGCCGCGTGGATTGCCCTCGGTCTGGCGGGTGCCGTGGGCGTGATATCGCTGTGGCAGCAGTTCGGTGCGCGGCATCCGGGCACGCGTCTTACACACTGATCGCAGACGGACGACTGGCGCTGAGCCGGCGCGTGTTCAAAGGCCAACCAGCGGCTGCAACTTGCCTGCCAGCCAGCCCCGGAAGCGCAACGGTGCATCCAGGGCGGCGACACAGATGCACGGCACGCCCGGTGCGGTGATCGGCTGGTGCTCCGTTTCGTTGTCGAGATCGGCCGCGTCACCGGGGCCGAATCGGCCCAGCACATCGTCGTAGGCGCCGCGAAGGATCTGGGTCAGCTCGGTGCCTCGATGACCATGGAGGGGCACGCTCTTGCCCGGCGCGATCCTGAGCAACAGCAACGTATCCCGGCCGGGCTGCGCAGTCCGGATCATGTGTACGCCGGGTGCGACCCAGCGCCAGCGCAAGGCGTTCCATGAACGGCCGAAGTACGCTTGCAGCGGCTGCGGCAAGCAATCCGGGTCGGTGGAGCGCGCGGCAGATGGATGTGCC
>CAYNNW010000307.1:0-3309 GCA_964398435.1 uncultured Gaiellales bacterium
AATCCCCGGACGGGCAGGAGCATGTCGAGGGGCTGCGAATTCGCTGCGTGGTTCAGCAGCCGCGAGATGGCAGTGCGCATGCGTTGCAGGTGGCCCGGGCAGCAGGCGCCCCGGCGGTGGATTCGCTGGTCGCAGCGACCGACACGTGGTGGCGCGATGATGACGTCACGACGCTGGTCCAACGATTCGCCGAGCGCCGCCCCCATGTGGCGATGGGGCTTCGCAGGTGGCCACTGCAAGAGCTGCCGCATCGAAGTCGTGTTGATCTGGGACCGGACAATCTGATTCGGCGCGTGCTTGAAAAACCCAGTGCCGACGAGGTTGCGGCAGCAGTGGATGGCGCCACAAGCGCGTTATCAGGATCGCCCCTGTATGCCTTTCGCACGGACTTCTGGCAGTGGGTTGAATCGGTGCCACATCCCGCATACGCTGCTGACGGTCGCCAGATCCCCACTGAGCTTGCCGTTGCCCTGCAGGGAGTGATCGACGCTGGTGGCGACGTGCTCGGTGTCGAGGTGCATGACACACGCGACCTGACGCGACCCAACGACCTGCTCTCACTGAACTTTCCATACCTGGCAGATCTGATTCCACGGAGGCTGACATGACAGAACCGACAACTTCCATTGGCGGGGCAGCGCTTGACGGGCCTGCCGATCGACTGCCACTGGCATCCGGATACGGCATTCCCGTCGTCGGGCTGGGGGTGTTCAAGGCCGAAGCTGGTGGCGAAACCCAGGCTGCGGTTGAGGCAGCAATTGAGGCGGGATACCGACACATCGACACGGCAGCGGTGTACGGCAACGAGGCCGATGTCGGCGCGGCGATCGCGGCATCGGGCGTCGATCGCGATGAACTGTTCATCACCACCAAGCTGTGGAACGAGGACCAGGGTGAGGATTCGACGCGCGCGGCATTCGAACGAAGCTGCACATTGCTTGGACTCGACCGTCTGGACCTGTACCTGTTGCACTGGCCAGTGCCCGACAAGCGGATCGAGTCGTGGCGAGTGCTGGAGGATCTGTACGACGAGGGCCTGGTCGATTCGATCGGCGTCAGCAACTTCCTGGACCGGCACCTCAACGAGCTGGTTGCAACGTGCAACGTGCCACCGCACGTCAACCAGATCGAACTCCACCCCTTCAACTGGCTGACGCGTGCCGATACCGTGCAGTGCTGTCGACAGCTCGGGATCACGATCGAGGCGTACAGCCCACTGGTCAAGGGCCGCCGGATGGACGACCCGGCCCTGATATCAGTCGCGGCGCGACATGGAAAAACGCCTGCTCATGTGCTGCTTCGTTGGGGAATCCAGCATGGCCTCGTGGTGCTTCCCAAGTCGGTGAAGGCCGAGCGGATCGCTGCGAATGCTGACATCTTCGACTTCGAGCTCGACGATGCAGATATGAGCCTGCTCGACAGCCTCGACGACGGAACCGTTGCTACGGGCTGGAATCCCGACGTCGTTCTCTGATTGCGGCATTGCTGCGCAGCCCACGCATGCATCGCTTGAGCCGATGCGGCTGTCTGCCGATACCTGATAGGTGCGTCAACGGTGGCGAATCTCAGCATGCCGTCCTGCCTGCCTGAGCGGGCACGGATCGCTGCGTGCCGTTCGCGGTCTGATCGTTGTCGCGGTTGGATGCGTCGCGCTGACTGTTGGCGCATCGCAGTCACTGGCGGTCGTCTCGCCAACTACTGCCCAGGTGCCGACCGTGATATCGGCTGAAGTGCCCAGCGCCACGACACTGACGGGAACGTCCTGCCAGTCAAATACGCCCGACGTCACTCAGCTGGGGCGGGTGCTTGCCGGCCAGGTGAACATCACGGCGGTTGACTGTTCGTTGACGTTCGGCTCGTCAAACGACACCAGCATGCTGCGCCTACGGCAGGTCGACGGGGCGGGCAGCGCGATGTACAGCTACACCGACGGCGCACTCGATACGACATTCAGCAATGACGCCCCCGCTGGAGCAATGATCGATTCCATTGAGGGAAGTTACAACGATGAATTGTACGACGTTGTCGTACAAACCGATGGCAAGGTCGTCGTGGTGGGAGACCGCCATTCGGGCGGAACCGACTACGACATCACGGTGATGCGGTACAACACCGACGGTTCGCGCGATTCAACGTTCGGATCCGGCGGGCTAGTGACGCTGGAGTGGGACAACCCGACACAACACGATGATCGGGGCAAAGCCGTGGCTCTTCAGCCCGACGGAAAGATCATCGTTGCCGGCTCGACCAGTGCGGGCGGTGTCATCGACACCGTCATTCACCGACTGACGACAACTGGCGTTGAGGACACGACGTTCAGTGGCGACGGACGGATTCTGGTAACCGGGCAGGGATGGAACACTCCCTTTGACGTCATGGTCCAGACGGACGGCAAAATCGTCACCGTTGGTGAGGGAATCGTCACGCTGTTTGCAGACAGCGAGACCGAGCTGATCCGACTGAAGACCGATGGGACGTTGGACGATACGTTTGGCGGTGGCGACGGTGTTGCAAATCCAAATATGACGACCGGTATTGCGACATGCACACGCGGCGTTATTGATTCATCGAATCGGGTTGTCTGTGCTGGATACGACGTTGTTGCGGCCGGCAACCTTGACTACCTGGTCGAGCGGTTTGAGCCCGACGGTGACCTCGACCCAACATTTTCGGGCGACGGTTGGCTGACCCTGGAGATGGCCGATGCGAACGATGACGAATCGGCATCCGGTGTCGGGATTCTCTCTGATGGCACAATAGTCGTGGCTGGTGGCACATCCGAGACTTCTGGCCCATACGCAGGCCTTATCTGGATCGACCCGTCAAATGGGACACTCGACACGGACTACAACGGCGATGGCAAGTATGTTGGTTCGCCGGCAGACTCTGATGCCGGTTGGGGATTCACCATCGCGCAAGTGACTGGCGACATGATCATCCAGCGTGATGATGGAATAGTTGTCTCGGCCCTGCATCCATGTTTCTTCTGCGGGCCGGTCTCGGCGGTCGTTCGATTCCAGGCAGACGGTACTCTCGACAGCCGCCTCGAAGGGGATGGGGTGAATTACGCCGCGCCCTTCGGTGGGGACGAACAGGTTGTCAATCGAATTGCTGAGGCCCACGACGGCGGAATAATTGCTGTTGGCCGCAAGTGTGCCGGGGGATGCGATGCGAATGAGCGAGAGTCATTTGTCTACAAGTGGGCAGGTGACCCCATTCCGGACTATGTGAATACGACAACCGACTGGGATGCTGGGGCCGGCGCGTTTGGTGCGTGTCTGCGCCAGGCAACGAATGCCACGGCAGTGT
>CAYNNW010000308.1:0-718 GCA_964398435.1 uncultured Gaiellales bacterium
GCGCGTATGACGGTTCGACGTACGACTCGAGCGGCTGGACGCAGATCACCACAAACTTCACCGATACCCTGACCTACGACGACAACGGCGGAGGTCGCTATACCTGGGCTGGTTTCCAGCAGTACAAAGGCACCACCGGCTCCCACAGCGGCGGTGCGAGCTACGTAAACCGTTGCAATCTGCAGAACTATCTGAATGCGATGGAGTTGCGGTTATACGACCAGGACGCCCCCGACTCGGCAGCCCCCACGGGGCTGTCTGGGTGGTACAACGCCAACGACGCCGTCAGCGTTGGCTACGACGTGGACGACATCGACGACTCAACCTCGCGGCAGGGCCTTGGCATCGACACGGTCAATGTGGTCACGAACGGAACAGAGCGTTCCACAACGTACGACCACTGCCCGACACTGGATGCCACGGCCTTGCGTCCGTGCCCCGTGAACCCGTCAGCGTCGAGCATCAACTTCACACTGACGACAGCTAACTCGAACGAAGGCGCAAATACCATCGCTGGGCGGGCGCATGACTATTCGACTCGTGACAGTGCGGATAGTGGTGGCACTGAGTCGACCTCGTCGTACAACTTCGACAGCATCACGCCACTGCCACCAGCCTGGGTGGCGGATGGTGCCAGCGATGATATTGATGGTGCTCCGAGCAATTCGCAGGTGAAGGCTAATTGGGCGGTGGCGGCGGATCAGGGTGCGGCGAGCTC
>CAYNNW010000308.1:728-3296 GCA_964398435.1 uncultured Gaiellales bacterium
TGAATCACTACGACTATTGCATTGCGACGGCTGTCACTGCCGGGACAAACGGCGTTGGAGTGAGTTGTGCGGGCACGACGATCGTTGGGTGGACGTCGACCGGCACGTCGACGTCGGTGACTCGGACCGGGCTGTCACTGACCAATGGGTCGACCTATTTTGTGTGTGTGCGTAGTGTTGATGGCGCGGGGAATGTTTCGGCTGTGGCGATCTGTTCGGATGGGCAGTTGGTGGATGTTACGGCTCCGCCGGCCCCAACGAATGTGATCGAACTTGGCGGCGAGGTAGCCGACGATGCGGACACTGATTCAATGGACGAGGAAACGCCGCTCTCGGCCAGCTGGACGATGCCAACCAGCGACACAGGATCCGGCGTGTACGGCTCGGAGTACTGCATTACGACGACGTCGAATGGGTCTGATTGTTCGTCGGGTGCGACCCGTACCTGGACGGTCACCACGGATTCGAATATCACGGTCAGCGACGTCGATCTGACGACCGGAACGGTGTACCGGGTCTGTGCGCGGGTATTGGACAATGCGTTAAATGCATCGTCGGCGGTGTGCAGTGATGGCGGTGCTGTCGACGCAACCGCACCAGCATTTAGTGGCTCGGTCAATGATGGGTCCGGCGCGGACGCCTCGTGGATTGATCAAGAGACCTTTGATGCGAACTGGACGGCTTTCACCGATGGTGTCGGGATCAGTTCATACGACGTGTGCGTGTCGGCCGTAAGTGACGGCGCCGACTGCGAGGATGCAGCGCCTGTCCCCTCTATCGTTGCGCTTACGAACGCAGCGACCCTGGCCGCTCCACCACTAGATGCCGGGAAGACCTACTACACGTGTGTTGCCGGTGTCGACCATGCCAGCAACGAGGGCCCTCTGGTCTGCTCGAACGGATTCAGCGTCGCTGGCGTGATCGAGTCGACTCTTGACGATCTGGATTGGGCCACATCCACCGCTTCGTGGACTGCTGGGTGGTCAACTCGTTTGCGAGCGAGCGCATCAACCGCCACATCCTTCGAGGCGTGCCTTTCCACCAGCAACACAGGCGCAGACTGCGCAAGCGGAGCTGTGCAAACATGGACGTCTGTCGGAACGGCCGTCAGCCACACATTCACTGGCCTTTCGCTTGCATCTGGCACCACGTACTATTCCTGTGTGAAGCAGCAACCAGGATCTGTGATTGATTGCAGCGATGGCGCAGCGGTAGACGCCACCGCACCAGGATCAATTACGACTGTCCGCGACGGCAGCGGAACCACCGATTCATCGCAAACGCAAGTGTCGTCCGAGGTCGCTGCCAATTGGACCGCAGCAACCGACGGGGGTTCAGGTATCGCGGGGTACGACGTCTGCGTCAAAGAATCCTCGACCACCTGTGATGCGGGCACCCCTGCAGACTGGACACGCGTAGCCAGCACATCGGCCGCATTTATCGACGAATTCGTTCCCCACGGCACGGAGTATGTGTGTGCTCGCGCTGTGGACGAGGCCGGAAACCTTGGAACGGCCACCTGTAGTAATGGCCAGGCCGTCGAGGCCGGTCAAAGCGAAATCGATTTCGCAGAACAGGCCCGGGACGAGGTTGGTCTCGCCACCACTCAGGCTCAAGCGGAATCCATCGTCGAAGCAGCCGACACAGACTATGTCGAAGGTGTGCCGGTCGCACCATCCGAAGAAACCGCGCTCGCCACAGAACGTAGCGAAGTGCAGGAAACCATCGACGATGTCACGGCAGAGAGCGCAAGCGATCCACACTTCGCGGGCGTGTTCGAGGATCCCGCAGATCCTGGAACAGTGATAACCCAATTCGACGATGCCCCAGCGCCCCACCAATCAGAGCTCGAAGCGGTGGTCGCCAATCCAGAACGACTCGACGTCGTGCAAGTCGACCACACCACCACAGAACTCGAAGACCACGCTGACGCAATCCAAGCCAGCACCGAATCACTCGAAGCACGTGAAATAGACGTCACCGCGACCGAGATCGACGAGGAAGCAAACGCGGTCATCGTACGTGCAGACGCTGGCGACCGCACCGAACCAGAAGCCGCCACAACCACCGACGTGCTCAGCACCGACATCAACACCCTCGTCGAAGAAACCGACCAGGGTAGCGTCGCCCGAGCACCCGACTACACCAAAAGCCGGTACTACAGAGACGAACGCGTCATGGCCGCCGGCACAATCATCGCTCGAACGAAACAGAAGCAGGCTTATGAAATACAGTACGATCAAGGCGAAGGAAAATGCACGGCAGGTTTTGTAGCCCAAGTAGATTCTGCGTACTACATGCTGACGGCGCGCCATTGTTGGTACTGGCACGGGAAGCGTAAGGCCTACGCGATCTTTTCAGGGCACCAGCCTTTTGCATGGTCGGAAGCAAAGGGCTGGCATACTTCGCGATTTGCAAGGAATGTTAGGAAGAAGAAGAGGCCGCGGCTCGAGCGCGCAGGCTTCGACATCGCTGGTGCAAAACTTCCAGCAGCGTCGAAGTCTAATTGGCTGCACGTAACTGGAAATGCTTCCGACCTTGAAGTTGTCGGGGCCACCGCATCATTGG
>CAYNNW010000309.1:0-3294 GCA_964398435.1 uncultured Gaiellales bacterium
GACCACGGAGGGTGGCTGGGCGCGGCGCTGTATACGCTGACCTGGAGCCTGTTCGGGGATTCGGGCACCACGATCATCGTCGTGCTCGGGCTGGTGCTTGGTGTGCTGTTTCTGACGGGGTCGTCAGTTCAGGCTGCGACCCGATGGTGGGCGGGCCGGATCGGTTCCGCGGCGGTTGCTGCCGGCACAACCTCACTGCAGGTCGCCGGGCGGATCAGCGAAGCAGCAGCCGAACCCCTAGCGCATGCGCGGGACACGATCGGGGCCGCAGCGCGTGCACGCGACAGCGAGGGTGGAGGACCGGCATTCCCTGACATTTTTGGCGATGTTCCTGCACGGTTTGCCCGGGCTGGAGTCGCGGATGAATCCGGTTCGCCGGACGAATGGGGTGGCTTCGACGGTGTCACCGGCGCACAGGCCGGAGCTGATACGCATGCCGACGCGGTTATTGACGCTTCCGGTGCGGTGTCGACAGGTGCAGCTCCCGGACCGGCAGGCGTCTTCGACGGGGCTGCGGCAATCAGTGCCTCAAACGACGATGCGTCTGCCACTCCGGCTGATCAGGTTGATGCGGCGGAGACTCCGGCCCCGCAGCCGGGCAGGCGCAAGCGTCGGTCGCGTGCGCGCGCCGAAGACGCAGCCCAGCTGGCGCTGTTGGAGTCAGCCGCTGGAGGCGCAGGGAACGAACGCGCCAGCGACACCGTTCTGCGAGCGCGCGTCACCGAGGGGTACGAGCTGCCGTCGCCGACGCTGCTCGCACGTTCGAAGGGCGGCAACGATCTCAGCGACAAAGACGTCGAGAAGACGAAGCAGCTGCTCGTTGAGACATTCAGCCATTTCGGGATCGAATCGAAGATTGTCGGAATGGTTCCCGGACCGCGCGTCAGCCGCTACGAGCTGTCGTTGGCACCCGGAACCAAGATGAGCAAAGTTGAGAACCTGCGCAAGGATCTCTCGTACGCACTGGCCACCACCGAGATCCGAATTCTCGCGCCGATTCCGGGGAAGTCTGCCGTTGGAATCGAAGTCGAGAATCCGCGCCCATCAGTGGTCACATTGGGTGACATTGTCAGCCCGCGCCCGGCCAAAGCATCACCGCTTCACGTCTGGTTGGGGAAAGACATCGACGGCACCGTCATCGGGGCCGACCTGGCAAAGATGCCGCACCTACTGGTGGCGGGTACCACCGGCTCGGGCAAGTCAGGCTGCATGAATGCAATGCTGTCGAGCATCGTTCTCGGCTCGACACCGGACGAGGTCAAGCTGCTGCTGATCGACCCGAAGAAGGTGGAGCTCTCAACCTACGAGGGAATCCCACATCTGCTGACCCCGGTCGTTACCAACATGAAGAAGGCCGCAAATGCACTTGGCAACGTGGTCTCGCAGATGGAGGAGCGGTACGCCTCGATGGAAATCGCAGGCGCACGCACGTTGCCCGAGTACAACAAGGTTCGCATGGGGCGTGGTCAGGATCCCGTCCCATACATCCTCGTCGTCATCGACGAGCTTGCCGACCTGGTGATGCAGGCACGCAGCGACGTTGAAGACGCGGTGATCCGGGTTGCACAGAAGGGGCGCGCCGCGGGCTTTCACCTGGTGCTTGCAACCCAGCGACCGTCGGTCGACGTGATCACCGGAATGATCAAGAGCAACGTGCCCAGCCGGATCGCGTTTGCCGTGTCCAGCCAGACAGACTCGCGCGTCATCCTTGATCAGAACGGTGCCGAGACACTGCTCGGCAGCGGCGACATGCTGTTCAAGCCGGTCTGGGCCCGCGGCGTCCAGCGCGTCCAGGGCGCCTGGACGAGCGAACGCGAGGTGCGCGCACTGTGTGATGCGGCGCGTCAGCAGCGCGAGCCGGAGTTCGATCTCAAGCTGTTGGCGGAGCCCGAGCCGCGCGGTGGCGACACCGACCCCGACGCGGGCGTGGACGAAGATGACCGCCTCGCTGAGGCCCTGCGGAGGGTCATCGACGACGGTATCTGCAGCGCATCACACTTCCAGCGGCGCATGCGCGTTGGATACACACGTGGTGCACGGCTGGTGGACATGCTCGAGCGTCGCGGCGTCTGTGGACCACACATCGGATCCAGTTCGCGAGGGCGCGAGATCATCATGAGTCCGTCGGACATGTGCGAGCTGCTTGCGGAGTTGACCGGCGAGCCCGTTGAGGTTCCCGCCACATCTGCGGGCGAAGCGGCTGATTCCGGGGACGACACGTTGTTGGCAGCGGACGCCACTGAATGAACCTGGCACGCAGCAGATGCCGACAAGCAGTCATTGACCTGGTCACCGGGGTGGCCGAGCCATGGGAGAGATCGTCGTGAAGACTCCACGTCCGATTCGTAGCCGAGCCGTTGCCGCAGTCACGGTTCTCGCGTGCTGTGCAGTTGCAGTTGCGGCGTGTGGTGGAAGTACGACGGCAACCGGTGGCGACAAGGGAGGCGACTCCTCGGGGGGTGATTCCGGCGGCAGCGGTGGCAAGGTCAAGGTCGGGCTGGTTACCGATCAGGGTGGTCTCAACGACCGCTCGTTCAACACATTGGCGAACCAGGGTCTGGAAAAGGCCAAGAAGGATCTGAAGATCACCGGATCGGTGCTCGAGTCCAAGTCATCGGGCGACTATGAGCCCAACCTGGGGCAGTTCGTTTCGCAGGGATTTGACCTGATCATCGGTGTTGGATTCCTGATGAGCGACCCGGTCAAGTCCGTGGCTGCGAAGTCGCCGGATGCCAAGTTCGCAATCGTTGACTTCACCAGTCTCGGGAAGAACGTTCGTGGACTTCTGTTCAAGGAAGAGGAGGCCGGCTATCTCGCCGGAGCACTCGCCGGAATGGTTGAGAAGGACGGCAAACTCAAGGGACTCAACTCGCAGAAAGTTGTCTCTGCAGTCGGTGGACAGAAGATTCCGCCCGTCGACAAGTACATCGCTGGATTCCAGGCGGGGGTGACATCCCAGTGCGCCGACTGCAAGGTGCTCGTCAGCTACTCGCAGGATTTCATCGCACAGGACAAGTGCAAGGAACAGGCACTGACGCAGATCTCGCAGGGGTCCGACATCGTCTTCCAGGTTGCCGGAGGCTGTGGTCTTGGTGCGCTCGACGCAGCCAAGGGGAAGGGCGTCTGGGGAATCGGCGTGGATGCGGACCAGTCCTACCTTGGATCACACATCCTGACCAGTGCGCTCAAGCGGGTCGATGTTGCGGTGTTCGACACGATCAAGTCTGCGAGCGAGGACTCATTCACGGGCGGAGCAGAAGGCGTCTATGGTCTGGCTGAAGAGGGTGTTGGCCT
>CAYNNW010000310.1:0-3285 GCA_964398435.1 uncultured Gaiellales bacterium
AATCGCCAAGCTCGGCGCAGCGATGTTCGACCACGGCATCGTCAGCGACAAAGGCGCCAAGCACGCACAGGTGTTCATCGACTCGACCAAGGGTAGGGGCACCGGCAAGTTCGCCCCGCTGCCGCTGTACAACGGCCACCTGAGCGAGACAGCACTTGTGCCGTTCACGCTGGGCGCCGAGGCACTGAAGCCGGGCTGGATGGCGATGGGTGCCAAGCTGGCAATGCGCGGCAAGGCGCCGCCGCCGTGGCATCCGCTGCTGCACAAGCAGGGCAAGCTGGACGAGGTGCGCAAGCTGTGGACGCTGCTCGAGAAGCAGGAGAGCCGCGACCGTCGTGGCGGTGAGTTCGACACGCCGTCGGGGCCGCTGCCACCCAACGTGCCCAAGGCAGTACAGAAGGCGCTGAGCGCCAAAGAGCTGTTCGAACAGACGGGTGCCGTGCTCTCGGCCGAAACAGAAGAGGGCGGTCACGAGCCCGAGGACGTGCGCGATCCGGCCACGATGTTCCCGGAGCACAGCGTACAGCGCCAATTCATTACGACAACCGGGAAGGAATCCTGAGATGCGAGTTGCCTACTATGCCGGCTGCCTGGCCAGCCTGTCAGCCAAGGAGCTCGACAGCTCAACACGTGCGCTTGCGCCGAAGCTGAACCTCGAGCTCGTCGAGATGCCCAACGCGTCGTGCACGGGCGCCGGCGACATTCACGAGGCGAAGCCCGACTTCTATCTGCACGTGAACGCCCGCATCCTGGCGCAGGCCGAGGAGCTTGGCGTCGAGACGCTGATGACGATCTGCAACGTCTGCACCCTCAACCTGCGGCAGGCCAATCTGCGACTGCAGGAGGATCCCGCGCTGCTCAAGCGCGTCAACAAGAACCTCGAGGCAGTGGGCGCAGCGCCATATCGCGGCAGCGTGGATGTGCAGCACTTCCTGTGGCTGATCACGGTTGGTGACCGCTACGAACTGCTGAAGAAGGTCGCGAGCAAGGGCCTCGACGGAATGAAGGTGGCGCCGTTCTACGGTTGTCAGATTCTGCGCCCGTCGAAGGTGCTTGGCTTTGAGGACCCCGACAGCCCACAGTCGCTGGAGCGAATCATCGAAGCATGCGGCGGAGTGCCGATCGACTATCCGGCGAAGCTGACCTGCTGCGGATTCCCGATCGTGCTTGCACGCGAGGAAGTTGCCCTTGCAGAGGTAACGCAGCCACTGTCGCAGGCGCGGGTTGCGGGCGCTGACTGCATCGTTACGCCGTGCCCACTGTGCCACCTGTCCCTGGATGCCTGGCAGAGCAAGGCCGAAAAGCAGGCGGGTACCTCGTTCGACATGCCGACACTGCATATGTCGCAGCTGATCGGGCTGGCAGCAGGGATCGAGGGAGCCGACCTCAACTTCCAGCGCCACGTCGTACCGGTGGGCGAGAAGATCCTCTCCGCAACCGTTCGCTGAAACGCTGTAGCGGGTAGGCCTCGGCCATGCAGGCCGCGGCATTCAGGCAGACGTACGGCAACTCGCTGCATGCCGCCGCGGGGGCCGCGGCGCGTACCCTGCGGGCGGGCGGCGTTCAGGCAGTCATCGTTGCTGTTGTTGGCTGGACGGTCATCGAGTTGATCTGGGTGATCATGGGTGGATGGGCCAGCTGGATTCATCCGCATCCGCCGGTCGGGTTTCTCGTTGTGTCGCTGGCGCTCGCAACGCGGGCGACGACCATCCTGCTGGTGTTCATCGTCCTGATGGATCCACACGGTCAGCGCTGGGCGGGATGGGGCAGACGTATCGATGCGGCACGCAGGGCCGCCCCCATGTTCGTGCTCTTCCTGTCTGCCTGGGGCCTGCTCACCGGCAACGAGCTACTGCGGTTCCTCGACCACATCTCACCCATTGACCCCGTTCCGGATTCCGTGGTTCGCGTCAGCGCATACACGCTCGCCGCAGCAGCAGGTGGCGTTTCACTTGGTTGGTGTGCCCGTCGACTGCCGCGACTGTCAGTCGTTGCCGAATTGATCGCGATTGGCTGCTGGGGGGCCTTCGCGTATCTTTTCTTTTACGCCAGTCTCCAGATCTCGGATGCTGTATCGGAGTTCATTCGCAGCCTTCCACCACTTGATCTGTCATTCGTATCCGTTCGCGCACTCGGCGTTACACAGTCGGATGCTGGTCAGCTGTGGTCGCTGGACGGCCTTGTTCCGGATGGCACCTTCAGTGCACTGACCGATCCAGAGACGTGGAGCCGCCGCTCGGCTGGCCGCAACTGGACCCGACACATTCTGCTGCTGCCGCTTCTTGGTGTGGCCACTGCTGCACTGCTGGACCGGCTGGATAATGACTCCACACAGAAGTCGCGACCGGGAGTTCGCGGAATTGCGCGCAACGCGCGCAACATTGTTCGGCCAAGCGGGCCGGACGCACCACGCCGCATCCATGCGGCTCGGCTGGCACACAGTCTTTGGCTTCAGGTGGCCGGTTCCCGGCGGCGGCTGGATAGCGTCGGCATCGCCGTCGGGGTCATCGCAATCATCGGTGGCGGTGCTGCAATCCTGCTCATGCTCGGAACGATTGCCGGCGACCTGGTCGACGTCAGCATCGACCGATGGCTTGGCCCCCATCTTCCCGAATCAGATCGATTGGCGACCTGGGTTGAGTTGATGGTTACCGCACTGTGCTGGTCAGGAGGTCTGGTCATCAGCAGCTGCATTGCAGTCGTTGCCTACGCGAGGGGCATCACGATGATTCGCCAGGCAGCACGATCCGCACGGCGAGCCGGTCGCATCTGACGGTCAGTCTTCAGCCGCGGGCGGATTCCGTACCGCCAGCGGAAGCCGAACGCGAAATCCTGGTGCGACACCTGTCAGTCGGTGGTGTGACGCGGAGCTTGTTGGAACCATTTCCAGCACTACGTGCTTACCCAGAACAGAACGTGGCACTTCGAATGCAACGACGCTGCGAACGGTATCGCCCCGACGAAGCCGACGCCTTCGAGCTCCATCCGACGACGATATGAACCGCGAGGTGATCTCGTAGTCGTCCGTTGGGTCCCAGGTTCGCTGCCCGACCACGATTCGGGGGGCGAGCCACGGCTCGCGCGGTTGCGCTTTCTTCGGCACACCTGTTGAACCTATTCTGTAGTTGAGCTTCACCGTGATCACGACGTGTCGACGCGCTCGCGCTCGTGATGCGGCATCTGGAAACGTTGGCTCGGGCAGCGTGTATCCCGACATCTTTCCCAGCGATACAGTGATGCCGGGCGCGCGGGCCGTGGCGGTCGGCGCAACTGGCGATGTGAAGG
>CAYNNW010000311.1:0-3283 GCA_964398435.1 uncultured Gaiellales bacterium
TGACGCTCAACATCGTGTCGCGTCAGCACCTGGATGTGCCGTTCCACACCGATCGACGCATCCGCTTCATCGATGCTTTGCTGGGATCTGACCGGCTGACCCCAGAGGAGCAGTTCCGTCAGCAGCTGACCCGTTTCGACCGGATCCGCACGCTTGAGCTCGGGGATGCGGCCTGAAGTCCAGGACGGTGTGCCCGTGGTGTACGGCCTAGTAGTGCACCAGCGAGTGCACGGGGTACTCCGAGAGCCGCTGGCGGCCTTCGAGGAAATCCAGCTCGATCACGAATGCCAATCCGCAGACCACACCGTTGAGTCGCTCAACCAGTTCGATCTTGGCTCGCGATGTCCCGCCCGTGGCAAGCAGATCGTCGCAGATGAGCACCCGCTGACCGGGCTTGAATGCATCGACATGCACCTCAAGCGTGTCGAACCCGTACTCCAGTGCGTACTTGGCACTGATCGTCGTATACGGGAGCTTGCCGGGCTTACGTGCCGCAACGAATCCAATTCCCAACTCGTACGCCAGTGGTGCGCCCAGAATGAACCCACGCGCTTCCGCACCCATGATGATGTCGGGCTGCAGCGGGCGAACCATGTCTGCCATCTGTGTGATCGTTGATCGAAGCGCTGTCGGGTCTGCAAGCAGCGGCATGATGTCCTTGAAGACAATGCCCGGCTTGGGAAAGTCGGGAATATCCCGGATGTAGTCGTCAACAGCGATGGTTGCGGTCTGCTCGGTCATGATCATTCGCTCCCTCTGGGTGGCGTGATTCAGCTTTCGGCGTTGGCGCCGTTTGTCGTTTCGTGTGCGGCCAGTGCATCTGCAACAAGGTGCGGCAGCGGCGCGGTGGTTGCGGTTCGCGTACGAGCGGCAGCGGCTGCAGCCGGGCTCTTGGGTGGTGCTGGTGCGGTCGTGGATCCGCCACGCGCCGCAGCCTGCGACGGGCTGGTGGCTGCATCGCCGTGGGCGGCGGGCCGCGCCTGTTCGGCATCAGCGATTCCAACGGCCCGCGCAGTCATCAGTCGAACGTCGCGAATGAAAGCATGCCAGGCGAGATCAGCGATCGACTGCGTCAGCTCCTCGACCTGACGCAACCCACGGGTTCGTGTGTCCTCTGAAGCCGAGCGGAGGCGTCCAGCTGCAAACTGCTCGACCAGCCCTGCCTGTCGACCGGCTGCCGCGCGGACGGGGCGCAGGATGCGCAGATCGACTCCCAGGCGAGAGAGACGAGCCGCGGCCGTGACGATCTCGGCTTCCTGCTCAGAGAGCATCAGCCGTCCATCTGACGTGCGCCGACCGGTGATCAGGTCCCATTCGCGACACTGATCGATGAATGCGCCATCTACACCCCTGGCCTTGGCAACCTGGGTTGCGTCGTACTCGCTTTCACTGGCTGTGAGCGACACGCGTGCAGCGGCACCGGCAGCGCGGCGCCTGACCGGGGCCGGAGCAGTGGATGCTGGTGTGTCACTCGAGCCTGAGCCGTCGTCAATGCGTCGACGCAGCTCTTCGCGGATCACCTTCAGCGGCAGAAACTCATCCCGCTGCATGGCCAGGACGTGTCGCAACTCGCGAACGTTGCGTTCGCTGTACATCCGGTAGCCACCGGGCGTGCGGTGTGGCTCGACAAGTCCTCGATCCTCGAGAAAGCGCAGCTTGGAAATGCTGATGTCGGGAAACTCGTCGCTCAGCAGTTCAACTACTTTTCCAATGCGCATCCGTGCGCCGCTGGTGGTATCCATGGTGTTGCTGGTTCCTCCCTGAACCGAGCGCGATTGCCGCGCCTACTCTTCGAGGTAGGTGAGCTTGTACTTGCCGACCTGAATCTCATCCCCGTGTGACAGTTCACAGCGGTCCACCCGCTCGTGATTGACGAACGTTCCGTTCAGACTCTCGCGATCCTCGACCCGCACCGTCTTGCCGTCATTGAATACGACTGCGTGCTCACGAGATACCGTGATGTCATCGAGGAAGACGTCACTGGATGGTGAACGGCCGATCGTTGTCTTGTCATGCACGGCGAAGCGTTCGCCGTTGAGGCCGCCTCCTGAGCGGACGATCAGTGCTCGCCCCTCGCCCACCGTGGTCTCCACAGGGTCGCTGCTGTCGGGATCGCGACCGATCCCAGGCAACGGCATGGGAATCGTGTCGGTCCGTTGGTCACCGACGAGAAACGATCCGCAGCGAGCGCAGTAGTTTGCGTCGCCCGGATTGTGATGGCCGCACTGCGTGCAGAACATCGAACTCAGGCGCTGTCGCCGTCGTCGGGCAGTCCCTTGCCCGCGAGGATCTGTGACAGACGGTCGATGTCGAGGCCTTCGAGCGAACTTCCCTGCTCGAAGCTGCGCTTCTTGCGGGAGATCAATTCGCTGCGCAGGATGTCGATGTATCCATGCAGGATTCGCCGTCGATACGACACTTCGTTCTCTTCGGCCACGAACGAGTCGATCAGCTTTCGCAGTCCGTCGTCGTCCAGCGTTCCCAAGTCAGGAAGGGGTTCCACGCGCATCCTCTCCATCGACCCCGGCAGGGTCGGTTCCACTACTGGGCAAGTATACGCCAGTTGCCCCCACGACCTCGACGTCACCTTGAGGGTCTGGCTGCGCAGCCTCAGCCGCCGTCAGGTTCGGTGCCTCGTCATCCAGGACCCAGCGGTAGCTACGCCAGTACTGAATCAGCGCGATAACCGAGACGACCGCGCCCAGCCAGAAGAACCAGATCGGCCAGAGATGCAGTGGCGGCAGCAGCATCAGCCAGCAGAGCGAAGCCATCATCAGTGCGGTTGCGAGCTTGCCTGCGATATTCACGTCCGGCAGCACCTTCTGCCGAGCAATCGTGAAACCGACGGCCACGGTGACATCGCGCCACAGCACAACGATCCAGGCCCAGTCGGGGAGCCGTGGGTCGTAGATCGAGACCAGGATCGCGGCACTTCCGACGAGGAGGCGGTCGGCGATCGGATCGACGAACTTGCCGAAGCGGCTCTCGACTTTCATCCAGCGAGCGAGGTTCCCGTCCAGGAAGTCAGTCAGCGCGGCGAACAGAAATACGAGTCCGGCAGGCTGGTTCTGCCCGGCCACCAGCAGGATGACAAACAGCGGCACGGCACACAGCCGGGCAACTGTCAGGGCATTGGGGATCTGTCGAATAATACGCCGGGGCATACGATCAGAGCCTACCGGCGCCAGCGGTCGTGGTATCAGTAGTCGGGACGACTGGATTCGAACCAGCGACCGCCCGGCCCCCAGCCGGGTGCGCTACCAGACTGCGCCACGTCCCGTAG
>CAYNNW010000312.1:0-3280 GCA_964398435.1 uncultured Gaiellales bacterium
CCAGTTCTTCGGCATCTTCGTGCCATCGCCCTCGATGACAGCGAGAACTTCCTCGACCGTGTCCTCACTGATGACCTTGCGGAGGCCAGCCTTGTCGACATTGTCCGACGGCACCATCACCGTCATGTCATTGTGCAGGATCTTGATCGTCAGATACTCGCGATCTTCGCCGAGTACCTGCTTCGCCTCTTTCTGGACGATCGTTCCTGCGCCATGGTGGGGATAGACCACCTTGTCACCGACGTTGAACACGCGGTTCCTCCTGGGTCAGTCGCCGTACCATGCGTTGAAGGGCTCAAACACGGACTCGACGACTAGCATGTGAACTGGCCCGCAATTCTAGCGGAATCCGACTCGTCGCGCACTGCTGGTTCCGGGCGATAGCTCCGGCGAGGCTGTGGCTGGGCTGGGACCGATTGGGGCTCACTTCCAATGGTTCCCCGGCCAGACAAAACAAAACCGGCTTCTCAACATGTCCGACAGCGGTAGACGGGATTCCTTGCGGTATTGAACCAATCATCCCCGACCACGTGGAGAAATGCGGGTTTTCGGCCTTCAGCTGGCCTGTTGCGGCGACGTCCTGGCCCGCTTCGGAACGGTTCTCGACGTTGCAGAATTGCCCATCGTGGGTATCAGCGAACAAGTACCCGTTGCCACCCGCCCGAGGCTCCGTACATGCCAGCCCACGACAGCCATTATGAGGAGAATCTCCCCCCCAGGGGAACGCGCCTCGGAGACGCGTGGGCGGACATCGATTCGACGCTGGTAACGACACCGCTCGTGCCCGCGGCGGCTGGCTCACACACTGGGAATACGGCCTCAGCGGACACACGCGTCGGCACAGCAATTCCAGATCCACCCGACGGCGAGGCAGCACCGCTCGATGCCGAGCAGGCAGCCATTCTGATGGCGGAAGCTCGTGACATTCTGGGAATCCCGCGCGAGCAGTTTGTCGGCTCCGGTCCCGATGTCGACACGGTCTGGACCGCCGCTTCAGCCGCTGCACCTGAAGAGCGTCCAGCCGAATCCGCCGCTGATCTGGGCGACTGGAGCGACGACGCGCCGACCGGTTCACTTCGCGTCGTGGATCTGTCGAGTGATTCGGCACCAGCCGATGCCGCAGCTGATGCCGCGGCGACACCTGTCGCTCCAGCACCCGCGGCTGCGCCCGCACCTGTGCCCGAGCCGATCACTGAGTTTCCCGCCGACCCACCAGTCGCAGAACCTGCGCGTACAGCGTCGGCGCTCGGCTTCAATCCGGCAGAGCCGGTGCTTGGCCTCCCGACCTTCGAGTTCGAGCGTCGCGGCTATTCCCGTGACCAGGTTGATGAATTCGTTGGCGTGGCACTGCGTCGTTCCGAGCGCCTGCGGGCGGACCTTGAAGATACGTCGGTAGTTGCCGCGCGCCTGCGGGCTGACCTTGCTGATCGATCGGTAGCGGTCGCCCAGCTCGAAGCGAGTCTTGAGCAGCTGCGCGAGCGGTGGAGCACGACCAGCCGTCACAACCGCTACTGGGAAGACAGGTCGGCTTTCCTGGAGTCGGCCCTGGAACGACTCGATGTCGAGACGGAGCAGCGGGTAGCTGCCGCCGACCAGCGCGCTGCCGAAGTCATCGCCCACGCGGAAGCGATCGCGGACCGTCTTGAGTCTGTTGCGCGCGAACGAGCACATAGCATCCAGCATGCCGCGGAACAACAGGCCGACGAACTTCTGCAGGCAGCACGCGCGGAGGCCTCAGCCACCATCGCAGATGCCCGACGTGCGGCCGAAAAGCTGAGCTATGAAGCACGCGAAGCCGCCGAGGCTGTCCAGCGCGAGGCTCAGGAGGCTGCTGACCGGATGCTGCATGAGGCAGCGAGTGCCGCGAGCGAGGCTCGAGCCTCCGAGCACGCCGCCCGAGAACGCGCAGCAACGATGCACGAAGAGGCTCGCGAACGCGCCGCGGCGTTGGAAGCGTCTGCACGAGAGCAGGCGACAACTGTTCAGCAGGAAGCAGCCACCTACGCACAGCAGCTTCGCGAGCAGAGCGAGCGACAGGCTGCCGCGCTCCGTGAACAGGCCGAGCTCGAGATCCAGAACCGGACGGCAGAGGCTGATCGAACAATCGCCCAGCGTCGTGCCGAGGCGGAGGAGCAGCTCGTCCGCCTGCAGAAGCAGGCACAGCGCGATATCGACAAGATGACTGCCGCCGCGGCAGCACAGGCGCGCCATGCGGTCGAGCGGGCCACCGCCGCCCATGCAGCGCGCGAGGCCCTGCTGCGCGACCGCGAAAGCACCGCTTCCGACCTCGTCGCCGAAGCCGAGGCCACGGTTGCAGAGGCGCGGCAGCAGCTTGCAACAGCCCGAGATGCGACAGCGCGGGCACACCAGACCGTAGCTCGTGCGCGCGAGGAGGCGTCGACGATCGTGACGTCGGCCGCACACAGGATCGAACGATCAGAGGTCCTTGCGCGCGAACATGCGCAGCGGATCGAGGAATCGGCGCAGCGACGCGCCCAGGTCATGATCGAACGCGTCGTCAGCGAAGCAGAACAGATCATCGATGAGGCCCGGCGAATCGCCCACCGGCATCAGAAGTCGATGGGCGCGGATGTCTCGACCCGCCGATCACGAGTCGAGGCGCTCGCACGGCTGGAAAACGAAATGTCAGGCCACGTTCGCCGGGCGCTCGACGTCATCGGGAGCGGCCTCGTTCAGTTTGAGCGCACCGGTGCAGCAGCGCCGCAGCGGGCTCCGCGACGCACGCCGACTGTTCCGGCGACTCCAGCACGACAGGCTCCGTCGCGGCCGCGACGCGTAACTGCGGCTGACCGCGCCTCGATCCCGCACGATGCCATCCGCTCGGCAACACGGCCCACGGCCCGCCATACACCGGCGCGGCGCCCCGTCGTGGATACCGTGGCAGAAGCCGCGCGCACCGCAGGACACAGTGCACCTGCTCGATCTTCAGCTGATACCGCTACGGCCGAGCGATCGACGCGGCAGATCTCGCCGACGACGTCCGCCACGGGCGGTTGGCAGCGATCTGCGCTGCCTGGACAGCCAACGGGTGACGACGCTCCGCTGCAGGCACTGCGTGGCGCCTCGCGCCTCGGCTGAAGCGACGCTCAATGTCCGGAGGCCCGGATGGCCGACGCCAGAGCCGAGCGCGCAGGAATGCGCACACACCGGCCTGCAAAGGCGTCCCACCTGCGGCGCGTGAGCTGAGGCGGAATGCGAGGGCGTCGGAGGCCCGGATGGCCGACGCCAGAGCCGAGCGCGCAGGAATGCGCACACACCG
>CAYNNW010000313.1:0-3279 GCA_964398435.1 uncultured Gaiellales bacterium
CATCGTGCTTGGCGCGGTCACACTGGTGCTCTGGGTAATCGCCATGATCACCGGTAACTGGGATACCAGCACAACCAGCAACTTCACATGATCGATCTGGACTCGCGACGATGAGTGATGGAGCTCAGATGACGTTCACCTGCCCCGCCTGTGGCGCTGCAACCACGCATGGCGTGACACCGTGTGCCGCGTGCGGGCAGGCTCTGGCCTGGGAGGAGGTCGCGCAATCACCGCCGCTCTCCTCCCAGGCGCAGAGCGTCACTCCACCTTCGCCAACAACACCGGTGGCCCCGCGGGTGACATTTCCACCTCGCCCCAAAATTCACCCGCTGGCGATCTGGGCAGTGATCGTGTCGGCTGTCGGTATGTGCTGCGGCCCGATTGCCATCGGCGGCATTGTGATGGGCATCATTTCTCGCAGGAAAGTCACGGCTGCGAAGGGCGATTGGGAGGGAGCCGGTCTGTCGATCGGTGCAGTCGTGCTTGGAATCTTCGCCGTGGGGCTGTGGGTGGTCTTTGCCGTGCTGACCCAGACGAATCCCGAGATGTTCGACTGAGCTGCGCTGTCGGTCAGGCCGCGGAGCGGCTGTCCGTGGCTACGGCGAATGTCCCCGCGCGCGCTGCGATCAGTGCTGTCGTCACCGCTGCGGCCATGCGTGCGCCCGCAATCGTGTCACTGGGAAAGTGAACACCGCCATAGATCCGCGACCAGCCGACTTCGGCAGCGGCATGCTCCAGGTATGGGCGCCGGTCGGGCATCAGTGCAGCCAGGGCAACGGCCATTGCGGTTGCGTCGGATGTGTGGCCGCTTGGAAATGAGTGATTGCGGCCTGGAACCGCAGGCACTGCAAGGGGAAGCGTCGGGTCGATTTCGTAGGGCCGCGGTCGCTGGAAGTGGCTCTTCAGGTCTCGTCGCAGGCCGGGAACCGTCGCTCGAACCGCGTCGAGCAGGGCAAGTCCACCCGCTGCGCGCTTGTCGCCAACGCGATCGATGTACTCGCGAATCCATGGCGTCCACAGCGTCGAGGCACCGTGTTCAGCGTGCCAGACAGCGGCGGCCACGCCATCGGCGGTGCGCGATGCAGCAACCTGGTGAAGCATCCGCAGCTCGTACTCGGTCGTCACCGGGCCGGGCGGCGTGCGCACTGCCTTGCGGGCAAGCTGGTCCACCGGGGTGGTCGGTGAATTCCGTGCGATGTCGCGGCCTCCCTGCAGTGCGGCCTTGAACGCAGCGCCATAGACCGCTGGAACGGTCAGTACCGGTCGTGTTGTGCCAATCACCTGGATCCCCCCTGCTGTGCCCTCGCGCGTACAGCGTATCCGATCCTACGGAAACCTCATGTTTTTCGTACAGTCTGCCGATATCTGACCCGTGGGGCGATGCAGAGCGAGCAGCAATTGGCTGCTGCGCGTAATTACGCGCGTGGCAGTTATGGCATCCGTGCTGATGTGCGCGGTGATCTGCGTGCCTGCCGCAATGGCGGTATTTCCGACTAATCAGTTGGTCGAAGGTGCCGTAGTGCCAACCGGGAGCCAGCCACTCAATCAATTGGCGGTGGACGGCGAGGTGCGGGCCTCGGCCGTGGCCGGTGGAACGCTGTACATCGGCGGGGCATTCAGCCGGGTTGGGCGAAGGACCGGCGGTGGCGCTGCCGTCGACCCAAATACGACGCTGCAGAATCCGGCTTCCTCATTGCCGGACGTCACCGGCAGCGTGTATGCCGCCATTCCAGATCAGGCGGGTGGATGGTTCATCGGTGGACAGTTCAGCCACGTTGGCGGCGTTCCGCAGGCCAACCTCGCGCACATCGACGGCGGCGGATTTCTGGATTCAGCATTCCGGGCGGCGCCAGACGGGGCGGTTCGTGCGCTCGCCTTCGACGCGGGCAACAAGATCCTCTACGTTGGCGGGCAATTCGGTCAGATTGATCCGGATGGAGACGGCGGCGTAGGTATGCAGGCGCGCACAGGGCTCGCAGCGATCGAGTCGGCGACATCCGCAAATCCAACCCTGTCGACGGTCTGGCGCCCGGAATTGCAGGGCGGCGCAATGGAAGCCCGGGCACTGCTCTTGACCGACAATGCCCTCTACGTCGGTGGTGGTTTCACCGATGTTGACCCCGACGGTGCGGGAGCCATCGACCCTGCGCTCGCTCGGTCCAACGCGGCCGCGCTGAAGCCGTGGACTCCGGTGTCGCCACAGGGGGCCTCGGTGCTGAATTGGACCCCCAATCCGGATGCGCTCGTGCGTGATCTTGAGCGTGTCAACAATGTCTACATTGCAGTGGGCGGCGACTTCGACAGTGTCGATCAGGACGGTGCCGGAGGAAACGCTGAGGTAACGAGAAATGGGTTGGCGCTGACGACCGCTGCCAGCAGCTGCGGCTGTGCGACGCCAAGTGGATTCGATGCCAATCTGGCGACTGCGATGCAGCCCGCTAGCAGTGTGCACGACCTGGTCTGGGATTCCGCGGGCTCGCGGCTGTATGTGGCGGGCCAATTTGGCGACGTCGCGCAACAGCAGCCATTTCCAAATGCACCAACCCCTGTGCCGGGAACGGCCAATCTGTTTCGGGTCCCGATAGCGGCTGGGTCCGTGCCGTCAAATGCAACGGTCGACAGTGCCTGGCGGCCGCAGCCCGATGGAGCGGTTGATTCAGTTCAGCTGATGGGGTCATCGGTCTTTCTTGGCGGTGGATTCGCCAACGTACTTTCAGCGCCCTCCGCCAATCTTGCCCGCGTCACTGCCTCAGCATCCAACAACGCGCCATACCTTCCCACCCTTGAGTCGACGATGATCAAGCCCAATGCGCCCGTACGGGTGCTGAGTCTGGGTGTTGATCCTGGGAATTCCTCGATCGTCAAGCTGGCACTGGGCGGCGACTTTTCGATGATCGGGGGCGTTCCCCGCAGCAATGCTGCCGCGATTCCATTCCCAACAGGTGTGGATCCGTTGGCCTGGGATCCCAATGTCACTGGTGGCGCGGTGAATGCGCTGGCGCTCGACGGCAACATGGTTTACCTGGGCGGCGACTTCACGCAGGTGAAGGGGCAGACGAGGCAGGGACTTGCAGGTGTCGACACCGCGGGAAGCGGGGCGATCGCGCCTACCTACGCTGGCACCAATGGATCGGTGAAGGCGCTGGCAGTGTCGCCATCACCCCCCCACCGACTCTTCGTGGGAGGAACATTCACCACGATTACGGTAGGCGGAACAACCTCGACCCGACGCCGTGTTGCATCGCTTGATCTTGACACTGCAACCGTCGACAGCGGATT
>CAYNNW010000314.1:0-3274 GCA_964398435.1 uncultured Gaiellales bacterium
AGGAGGATCCAGCCATGTTGAGTAGCTGAGGGCTGATGCCCTCGTAGCGGAGAATCGTACAGGGTACGGTCAGCCCGGCTCGCCGGTCGCTCAGGCGACTATCGGTTGACGCGGATCGTCACCTGCGTAAGGCCAGTCATTCCAAGGGCGTTCGCTGCTGCCTGGGACAGGTCAACGATCCTGCCACCGACGAACGGCCCCCGGTCATTGACTCGCACCACGACGGACCCGCGGGGCCCAACGACCGTGATCCACGTTCCCAGTGGAAGCGACTTGTGCGCACACGTCATTGCGCCCGGGTCGTAGGGCTCACCGCTTGCAGTCGGCTTTCCGGCAAGATTTGCGTGGTAGGTCGATGCAAGCCCCGACTCGCTGTACCCGGGGGCAGACGATGAGCCCGCGGAATTGTCGCTGCCATCATCGTCATTGCCAGATCCGCCCGCTGAGGTCGCTGCACCGCCGCTGCTGCCCGCAGAGGACTGCGTTGAATGCGACCCTACGGTTGGAGTAGGCCGTGGCTTGACCGGGGCAGCATGAGCGGACGATTCGCTGCGGGCAACGCCCTGAGCAACCGACTCCGGCGAGGTGACACTGGCTACCAGAGGCGACTCCTTCTTGCGCGCGAGTGCCCGGGCCGCGGCAGCTGCCGCCTCGGCGCGTCGCCGCGCTGCCGCAATCGAGGCGCGATCATTTCGAATGGCAACCCGCATCAAGGCTATTCGACGCTGAAGATCAGCGGCTTTGCGCTCCAAAGCGGGCACCTTCTGGGCCGCGGCCTCAAACCGATTGAGCGTCGTTCGGTCGGTGCGGGCAACATCGTTGACAACGCGCAGCCGATCGCCTGCATCCCCCAACGATTCCGCTCCGGTCAGGAGCACGCCAACAGTCGACGTCCCTCCGGCCTTGTAAATCGAGGCCATCCGGTCGCCGTAGCGGCGCAGTGCCCGCGCATGCTCACGCCGTGCGCGACTGCTCGCTCGTCTGGTTGCTGCCAACTCAGCCTTCATCTCGCTGAGTTCGCTGCGGTGCCGGGCCAGACGGTCCCGGGCACGATCGACCTCACTGGTTCCAGCGGCGGGCGCGGGGGCCTGCCAGATGGACAGCAGCGCGGCGATCGCGACACCCGTGACGAGCATCAGCCCGACACGGCGAGTGTCATTGGGGAGTGATCGCATAGTGCGAGGTGGGCGAACATAGCGTCGTCAACGCGCCTATGCAAGACAATTTTTTCAGCGAGGCCCGCAAATAGGAAACATTTTTTCGGAAATGGCCGCATTGGCGATCAGGTATCGGTGCGGCGGTGGCCATCTGCAATTCCCGCACCGGCACTGGGATTGACTCGCATGTCAACCGTGCATAACCGACGTGTTCGATGCCGTGATCAGGTGGGCATGAAGGCCACATCGGCACAAACGAGATTGGCCTGTGCCAAACGTCAGCGAGAGGGTCAAACAGCATGAGTGAGCCCAACTACCGGTTCAGCGGTAAGGGATTCGTGGTCACCGGGGCCGCGAGCGGAATCGGACGCGCAACCGCGCGGCGCCTCGCGCGCCTGGGCGCGCGCGTTGTGCTCTGGGACATGGACGAGGAGGCACTGTCGCTACTTGCCGCTTCGCTGGGAGAGGCTGCCAGCTTCCAGGTGATCGACGTAACCGACCCCGACGCTGTTGCAAAAACGATGGAAGCGTCGCTCGACCACCTGGGTGGAGCACTGTCGGGCGTGGTTCACTGTGCGGGGATCATGCGAAGCGGACTCTTCCCCGACCTGGATCTTGCCGAACAGATCAAGGTCGCCAACATCAACCTGATCGGGACGATCATCGTCTCGCACGTCGCGAGCCAGTACCTCAAGCGAACGAATGGTTCACTGGTGTGCATGGCCTCGATTTCCGGGGCGTACGGCCCGCCGGAGTTCGCTGCATACGGAGCGTCGAAGGCCGGCGTCATCAACTTCTGTGAGGCATTGAACATTGAATTGCGGGGCTATGGCATTCACGTGGCGTGTATCAACCCGCTGTTCGTGAATACGCCAATGGTTGATGCGAATCCCGACCCGCGACTGGTCAAGAGCATTGGCACCGTGCACACTCCCGACGAGATCGCAGCAGCGATTACCGAGGCAATCGCCAAGCGCCGATTCATGGTCTTCCCAAGCTGGCGACCGCGGCTGATCTGGGCACTGACACGGCAGTTGAGCTTTGTCGGCCCCATGCTGATGCGCCTCAATTGGCGGCAGGCAACCATGGCCAAGGTGCTATGGTCGCGCCGGTAATTTCCGGCTCCCCCACAAGGAATAGCAATGCGGCCACCCCGGCAGAATTCCGCCACAATTGTTCCGCATCTCGCCGTAACTGCCCTGATCCTTGCAGCAACTCTTGCTGCCGGATGGGCCTGTGTGGCGACTCCTCCGACTGCTGAAGCGACGGCCGTACCGCAGCGGTCCTCCAGCGACGATCTGCCATCGGCGACGGCTTCGGCATCACGAATTCGCCATAAGGGTGATGCCTGGTTCGTGACGCAGGCCAACGTTCCCTGGATACGGTGGCGATGCGATTTTGGCTGCCGTCAGTCCGGCGGTATCTCGGCCAACCGTCGGACCACCGGGCGACGACTTCGCACGCTGCGGAAGAATGGGATCCGCTCGGTGCGCTGGTACCTGTTTCCCGGCAACGCCTGGCAGATCCAGCGCGCGGCGGATGGAACGCCTCGACGTCTCAGCCCACGCGTGTGGAAGGACATCGACGCTGCGATGGAGATCGCCCGCGGCTACGACCTGTACGTCACGTTTGTGATCATCCCGACGCCATCGAGCGTTCCGGACAGCTGGTTCAATGACGCCGACCAGCGTGCGGCACTCGTGCAGGTCCTGACTCCGCTTGCGCGGCGGTACCGATCGAACCGCCATCTGTTGTCCTGGGAGCTTGCCAGCGGCCTGGATCCGCTGCTGGACGGCGCCGATTCGCCAACGACCACCGGGGCCCGGGCAACGGTCTCGGCGCTTGCCTCCGGGTTCCATCGCGTTGCACCAGGAGCAAAGATCACCGTAGGTGCGCGCAGCGTTGACGACCTGGCGACCTGGCGAGGACTGGGACTCAACTACTACTCGGCGGCGTGGTACCCGGATATCGCTCCGAGCGGCGACCAGTGTGCAGGCTGCAGGACTCGCAGTGACGTTGCCGCCGAGCACGGCCTGGGCTCGACTCCCATCCTGATCAACGAGACCGATGCTGCAGGGCGGGCCAGCGCGGCCGCTCGCTGGAGCCGCCTGCGTCGT
>CAYNNW010000315.1:0-3265 GCA_964398435.1 uncultured Gaiellales bacterium
GATGTACTACAACGAGATCTCGAATCCGCTGCTCTGGTTTGTCCAGCATCGGCTGTACGGCTTCGGGCGCGAGCCCGTGATCGATCGTCGCCTGCACGCCGCATGGGATGCGTACCGTCGCGTCAACGAACGACTTGCCGCCGCGGTTGTTGATGAGCTGGCCGCCGCTGGGGGCGCATCGGCGGTGCTGGTTCAGGACTATCACTGCTATCTGGTTTCGGGCCTGGTTCGATCGCGGGTCGGTGCCACAGTTCCGCTGCAGATGTTCCTGCATATTCCGTGGCCCGACCCTGGCGCCTGGCGATGCCTCCCGCGTGCATGGGTGGGAGCGGTTCTCGACTCACTGCTGCAGTGCGACGTCGTTGGCCTGCAGACGATGCGCGACGTTGATGCATTCGTCGCGACAGCGGAAGCGTTTGGACGGGGGCACGGGCAACCCGCACTGGAGACCCGTCCGGGAGAACGCCTGGTACGGGTCGAGGGCAAGGATCGCATGGTACGCGTTCGGGCCTATCCCATCTCTGTTGACGCCGCCGAGTTTGATGGTCACGCGGCATCCGCGTCGGTGGCACGGTTGCGTCGAAGAATCGCAGCACTCAGACCCGGCGGTGACGGGCAGTCAGCGGGGCAGCTGGTCGTCCGGGTCGATCGCACCGACCCGTCGAAGAACATCCTTCGCGGAATGAAGGCGTGGAACCTGCTCCTGCATGAGCATCCGGAACTGCACGGCCGGGTCACGCTGTTCTGCCAGTTGGATCCCTCTCGGCAGGATGTGACCGAATACGTTCGATACCTGGCTGACATCCGAACTGCGGCCGATGATCTGAACATGACCTGGTCGACCGGCGCCTGGCAGCCAGTGGTGCTCAACCTCGACTCCAGCTTCACTGCAGCGGTTGCCGCATACATCGAGTACGACGTCCTGTTCGTCAATCCGGTTGCAGACGGAATGAATCTCGTCAGCAAGGAAGGACCGCTTGTCAATCAGCGGGATGGCGTGGTCGTGCTCAGCAGGCAGGCCGGCAGTTTCGAAGAGCTCGGCGGATACGTCGAATCCGTCAATCCCTTTGATATTGCCGACCAGGCTGACGCGCTCTATCGCGCCCTGACGATGCCACCGACTGACAGGCAGAGCCGTGCCCGGGCACTGGCTGATCATGTTCGCAGTAACGGTGTCAGTCAGTGGATCGACAATCAGCTCGCGGACCTTGGAATTCCGGTCGCGGAGGCTGCGAAGTGAGTATCGACGACGAGTGGTCAGACGAGCAGCCAGCCCTCGATCCAGCGACGGCGCGCCTGCGCTCGCCCGTCGTTGCCTGGCCGGTGATCGCAGTGCTGCTCGCGTTCATGGCGTGCGCAGTATTGATCGGAGCTGGCTGGTCACTGTCCGAGGCCGGTGTCGGCGGTTCGGTGGTCAGGCGCGGCTGCAGGCCGGACCTGGCCGGAGGTCTGCTGCTCCTGATGCTTGCCGGTGGGCTCGCAGGTACGGCGCGCGTGGTCGTCGATCTGCGCAGCGTCTACATGGTGTCATTCGACTGGACGAGGTGCCTGGTTCTCTCTCCCGTTCCTCTGCTGATGCTGGGACTGACAGCTCCCGGATTTCTTGGATGCCGCGGTGCTGCTCGGCTGGCAGAACGCGGGTTTCTCGGCGACGCGCTCCTGGGTGCGCCCGGAATCGCGGTCACCGGTGCCGTTGCCGTGCTCGCGGGCATGGTCATACCGTTGTCAATCAGGGTGCAGCCACCGCGAGGTGTCGTCGTTGCCGCCCCAACCGTCGAGCGCTACTGACCCGTTTCTGCTGGCTATGATTGCGTCGTGACCTCGCTGGCCAAATTCGCCTCGCTCGTCAAGTTCGAGCACACCGTCTTCGCGTTGCCGTTCGCCTACGTCGGAATGTTGCTCGCATCGCGCAGCGAGGGTTCGTGGCCCGATCTGCAGCTGCTGGCATTGATCACATTGGCCATGGCAGGTGCGCGCACCTGCGCGATGGCACTCAATCGTCTGATCGACCACGCGATCGATGCGCGCAATCCACGCACGGCGGTGCGGGAGTTGCCGGCCGGCGTGCTCCGCCGCTCGCAGGTATGGCTGCTGGCGCTTGGATCTGGCGCGGTGCTCGTCGGCACGACGTTTGCCCTCGATCCGATCACGCGGGTGCTCTGGCCGATTCCCGTGACCCTGTTCGTGCTGTATCCATTCACCAAGCGCTTCACCTGGGCGTGTCACATTGTGCTGGGCTGTTCACTCGGCCTTGCGCCGGTCGGCGCATGGCTCGCAGTAACCGGAACGTTGTCAGCGGGCGTGGTCCTGATAGCCATGGCGATTGCACTGTGGGTTGCCGGATTTGATGTCATCTATGCGACGCAGGACGTCGAGTTCGACCGCAGCGAACAGCTGCACTCCATCCCCGTGGCATGGGGAATTTCCCCGGCGCTGACTGTTGTGCGGCTGGCACATGCGGGGACGGTCGCGCTGCTCGCTGCCGCAGGGTTCACGCTCGATCTGGGGCCGGTGTACCTCGTCACCGTCGGCGTGGTTGCTGCAGTTCTGGCCTGGGAGAATTCCATTGTTCGGCCGACCGATCTCAGTCGCGTCAATGCAGCGTTCTTCACGGCCAACGGCGTTGTCGGCATCGTCTATGCAGCGGGGACCGTGGCCGATCAGCTGATCTGAGCGCTGCTGGTCCGGGTCAGATGCCCCCGACTACGAACGGGGAACGATCAGTCGCTCCCCATCAACGATTGCCCGAAGTGACGGATTCAGCGAGTCGATTCGCCGCTCGACCCCGTCAAGGTCCGACCGCAGGATCATCAAACCCTGGCCCGGTACCCACTCGGCGTTGTACAGCCGCGCAACGTGGAATTGATCGCGATGCTGCAGAATCGCAAGCGCTCCAACCGATTCGGCCGTGGCCTCGCGGGCCTGGTCGATCGCCTGACCGAGTGAGCGGGCACCAGTCGGGAATGTGCGGCCGGCCAGCAGGTCGACATCGCCGGTCCGTGACAGCCAGCTTCGGTGTTCACGCGCGAGACTCGTGCCATACCACGACGGAGTGCCGCGAGGCGTGTGGTGATGCCCGTCTCGCAGAATCGGCTGGGCATCACGGCGTGCAAGGTCTGCCGACAGTGGCAGTGGAGTGGCCGCTGTCAGTGCAGCGGTGGGTGGAATCTTCATGGCTGAATGGTCGCTGATTGCGGGCGCTCACGGGGAATTCTGTGGCTGGCATGGCCGTTCCGTACCTGCGTGACAGCCGTGGGGGGACGGC
>CAYNNW010000316.1:0-1101 GCA_964398435.1 uncultured Gaiellales bacterium
CGCGAGACTGATCACATCTGGACGCTCTGTCACAGCCATCAGATCGCGCATTGCAGACGAGCGCATGCCCCCCATTCGGGTGGCAAACCGGTCGTCTCCCGGATCAAGCAGTGAACGTGGCATCGTGTCGTCCTTACCCGGAATCGACTCGATCGAGTGGTAACGTAGCGCAATGGACTTCTCATCACCTGCAGCCCTGCCCGGCGTGGGCATGGGAGAGCTCGCATCAGTGGCGGCACTGGGCGGACTGCTCGGAACATCCGCAGCGCTTGGTGTGCTGCTTGGAAGTGGCGTCGTTGCACGGATCCTGGCGCTGGTCGGAGTGCTCGCAGTGGGAGCCGCCGCCACGCCGAGATTTGTCGGCATCGAGCTGATCGTCGGTATCGCAGCGGCCTGCGCACTCCTGACGAGCATCGCGGCCTGGGCCCAGGATCGCGGCGCGGAGCCACGTCCGGCTCCGGGTGCCGCAGCGACCGAAGATGCGACGTCCACGGACGATCTCAAGCGCGATCGCCCACCAATCCTGCTGATGGTCAGCTCACTTGCCACCACCGCGCTCTGGGGCTTGATCTGGGCGTCGTGGGGCGACAATGCCGCAACGTCCCCGTATCTGGAGGTCGCGATTGCGGTCGTCGTTGGCCTGGTCGTTGCCCATCCAGGCGCCGGAGCGGCTGCAGCGTTCATTGCCGGAGCAGTCACGGCTGGTGGCCATCGCGGAACGATCGCAACCACAACCGTGCTCGCCGGAACTGCATGCGGGGCGCTCGGGTTCTTCGTGCCAGTCGCGGGGTATGGTGTTGTCGTAGGCGTCACCGTCGCCTGGCTGCGGCTTCGACGACGATCCCGCGCCAAGTACAAGGGGCTCCGCATACTCGCGTAGTGCGGTGCCGGAAATGCAATGGCAGTGCCAGATTCCGACTCCACACACGCACGCACCCGCCGACGCACCCTGCTGGTGATCATCGACGGGCTCGGCGCCGCAGCACTTCGCCGGGCAATTGACGGCGGACACGCTCCCACAATTGCAGCGCTGCTCGAGCGCGGAGCGATATTCCAGGAAGCCACGAGTCCATTTCCGTCATTGACCCCCGCGTGCCTTGC
>CAYNNW010000316.1:1111-3254 GCA_964398435.1 uncultured Gaiellales bacterium
CGACAATCGTGACCGGCAGCCTCCCGGACGAACACCGGATTCCCTCCCTCGCCTGGTATCACCGCGGCGAACGACGGTTCGTCGAATACGGATCTTCCTTCGCAGCCGCAGCCGCCGCGGAGGGACGCCTTCGCACGATCGAGGATTCCGTGGTGAACCTCAACCTGGTGCATCTTGCACCGCACCCGCGAACGATCTTCGAACGCGTCGAGGACGCCGGACTCATCGCGGCCTGCGTGAATTGTCTTGTGTTTCGGGGCCGGCATCGACACACGATGAAGCACGGATATGGCGCGCTCGAGCGCGTCGGACACCGTACCCGGGTCGCAGCAACATACGGCCCGACCCACTTCTTCTTTGGCGAACTGTTCGGCGCGCGACGTCCCCGAACGCCGCAGGTTGCGGTCAAGCGGCCTCGCGACTGGTCAGCCGCGCATATCACGCGGTGGCTGATGCGACACAGCTCGTCCGATTTCCTGTTGATGTATCTCGGTGACCACGATGTCGCCTCACACAAGTCCGGTCCTCATGCAACGCAGGACACGATCCGCGCTGCTGACAGAGGTATCGCGCGAGTGCTCGACGGCGTGGGAGGAATTGACGCATTCCTCGAGGACGGCGCAATCGCAATAGTTGCAGACCACGGGCAGAGTACCGTCAATCCCGGGCAGTACGCGCGCCTGGAAGATGTATTCGATGACATCGAACTGTTTCATGGCAGCAGATCCAGCGACTGGGAAGCCTGCGACCTCGCAATTGCCCCAAGCAATCGCGTTGCACTGATCTATCGACTGCATGGCGACAGCCCGCCCGCCCGCTGGGTAGCACTGCGCGCGCTGCGGTCACCAGCCGCTGACGTTGTCGCATTTCGCGAGGGAGGTCGCGTCATTGCCCTTCGGGACGGTCGCGAACTTTCGATCGAACGATGCGACCCTGACGACGCTGCCGGGATGCAGACACTGAGCGACGCCGATCGCACACAACCGCCCCGCTGGCGACTGGATGGCGACCTGGATGTGCTCGACCTGCAGATCACCGACAACACCATCCACGACAATGGCGCGTACCCCGACGCGCTTCGGCGGCTCGACGCCGCCCTGCGCTGCGCAACGATGGGCGACGTGGTGGTCTCGGCGAAAGTCGGCTGGGAATTCGTCGACATCGGCGGGACCGTTCATCCGGGAGGAAGCCACGGATCACTGCATCGCGAAGACTCGGTTGCCCCTGTCATTCTTGCCGGCGTTCCAGCGGATCTCGCACGCTCACTCCCGCGCAATGGGATGTGGCGTCTGGCAGACGTCACACCACTGCTGTGCGACGTTCTTGGTGTCGACAGGCCCCGTCAACGGCCGTTGCGACGGGCACCGTCGAGAACGATTGCAGCCGAGCGAATGGACACGGCACTGGGACGGCGGATCCGCAGGCATCGACGTCACTGGCAACACCTGAGCGGTTCACTGTTGTCACGGGGGAGGCACACGTGAGCGGCGGCCTGCGACACCTCGTGCTCGTACGCCACCGCCACAACTGGGTTCAGCTGGCAAAATTCTCAATTGTTGGTGGGTCAGGATACGTCGTCAATCTGATTGCATTCTCGGTACTCGTTGGCGCCCACGGCCACCAGGATGACATTCTGCTCAGCCTGGGAATCGCCAACTTCAATGTCCGCTGGTACCACACGTACTCGATGGCGGCGTTCTTTGTGGCGAATCTCAACAATTACATCCTCAACAGGGCCTGGACGTTCAAGAGCGCAGGCGCCAGCACGCCCCGCGAGGAGTACATTCCGTTTCTGATCATCGGACTGGTGGCACAGGGGCTGACCCTGCTGCTGCTGACAGTCTGCTACCGCGGGCTGAACCTCCCGCTGATTGCGTCACAGGCCATCGCAATTCTGATGGTGACCCCTGTCAGCTTCATTGGAAACACGCTGTGGACGTTCCGGGCAGTTCGGGGGCAGGCCAACCACATCGCTCCCGATACGGCGAATGACGAGGAATCCCCGCAGTGACCAGGCTGGCCGGCTGTGGAAGGACTCTCCTCGGAATCGCGGTCGCCTGCACGGCGATCGCCGGCTACCTGCCCAACGTTGCTGCCGGCGAACAGATCCACGAAAAGACGTTTCGCACAGCACCCGTGCACG
>CAYNNW010000317.1:0-3245 GCA_964398435.1 uncultured Gaiellales bacterium
TTCGCATTGCCTTTCTTGCCGAAATAGCACCTGTCTGCGACGATGGCCGCGACCAGCGTCTTCTGTCCGAACGCCCACCCGCGGCTGGGCCTCTTCGTCCCAAGCGTCGGAGTTCCGCCCTTGGCCTCCAGGATCGCAGAATATGGCTTTCCAACCGCTCCAGTTGGGAGACTCTTCGTGCCCACCTTCAGGTCGCCGGTGGCCTTCTCCGCGCCTCCATCCATCCACCAGACACTGGTTGCTATAGGCGGCGCCTCCCCATCCTCGACGACCTCAATTCGCAATTTCTTCTCGGCGCTCTTGCCAGCCGAATCCTCTACGCGAACGGTGACCTCCCAAGTTCCGGCTTCGGTCGGCTCCCCCCAAATGACACCTGAGAAAGGTGACACTCTCCACATTCCAGGAGGCAGGTGACCCTTCGCCAAGCTCCACGTGTACGGCGGTAAGTGATACGTCATCTTGACCGTGTCCCGCCCCGCATCCTTCTGCGGAGCTTTCCAATCCCCGCGGGGATCGCCATCAGGATTCGCGTATCCATCAGGCGGAACCGGCAGAGCAACGGACTCGATCTGGGATCGGTCAAATGCCCAGCACATAAGGTACTCGTGGATGGACGCGACCTCGTCGCCGAGCTTTCCGCCCTTGGGCGAGTAGTGACTTTGCCACACGATCGTTCCGAGGTAGTTCGAAGGCCCGTACACGTCGGATCCTAAGAGACGTGCAAACGGCGCTTCCAGATCGCCGACTTGAAGCACCGCCACCGCATCGGACGCCAACAATCGACTTGATTCAAAGAGGATGCTGCGAACGGCGGTCAGCCACGTGTCCCAGCGAGCTCCCTCATCCGCCTGGAATGCGCGAGTCTCGTCGAAGCCTTCGATACGTGGCAAATCCGCGTAAAGAAGCCGAGCTTCTGACCGGAGATGTCGTCGCGCGGATTCGATGGCCTTCAAACGGTCGCCCCGAACCATCATCGAGGACGCGCGTCCCGCTCCGATGACGCGATCCGCTTTGAGCGCGGGAAGCGACCTCACCGTCGACGCAGGAGCAGTGCGCCACCTGCCATCAGCTTGTTGAGTACCAATGTCGGCGCGCGACGGCCATACAAGTTCGATCCTGGCTCGACGACTCACCGTACCCACCCTGCGCTGCCATTCCACCGTCGCCAACCGCCGCGCGCTTCGTGATCTGGGAGTACGTCCCGGAGTGTCCGCCATCGGGGCTTGCTGTCATCAGCGACAAGCGGGTTCCTGTGAGTCGCGCTCTCCGCGATCGCATCAAAAATGGAATAGGCGAAGCTCGATGGCATATCCCGAAAGCCTAGGATGAAAATGCGACGCCGCGTTTGAGCCACACCGAAATCTGCTGCATTGAGGATGCCGGATACCACTCCGTACCGAATGCCCCCAACTCCTGGCTCCCTCAACCGATGCAGGACATCATCGAGGTAGGCTTGACTCGAGTGACTGGCTAGGCCAGGAACGTTTTCAAATAGGAACACCTCAGGTTGGACGGCCGCTACCAACTTGTCAATCGAACGAAGCAAGTCCCGAGGATCGTCTATCCCCAGTCGGCGTCCGCTTTGCGACCACGGCTGGCAAGGGGGGCCGCCCGAGAGCAAGCCCACCTGACCCGCGAATCCAGCAAAGTCGATTGACCCGACATCGCCACACACGACACGATCAGCTTGCCATGGTTTGCGATGGCGCAAAATCTCGCAAGACGGATCCCAGCGATCGACCAGCAGGAGATGTTCCATCTCCTTTGCTCCTGCTGCGATGCCGCCCGATCCCGCGCAGATCTCGATTGCAGTGGGTGACGTCCACGACCAATGCTCGCGCACGGTGTTCAAGATGGCCTTGCTAAGGGGCGGCGGAACTGCGTCACCGATGGCCCGCACGCGGTTACGAACGGTCACCGTGGGAACGTCAAACCATTCAGGATCGAAACCTTGAAGCCGGGCCATCTCGTCCCACACAAGCTGCCGATATCGACCGTGCTCTAGGTCGACGAGATGCGCTTCCTGCGGGTACCGGCACCATTCACGCCGTACCGTGCTCGAAGGACGGTCGAGCGTCTGGGGGCGATGCCGCGGGTCGTTCGCGACCGACTCACTCCAGCTTGACTCCAGCAATTCGTCATCGCACGGCGACGATTCGGGGGACTCAAGGGCGAGTGCAAGCTGAGAATTCGGCATAACGGGGGCAGTTGATCAACCTATTATCGTGCTGCTGTCGGATCGAGTGAGGGCGCCAGCGTTCATTTGTCCTCGCGGCTTGCCGCGCCCACGAGCGCCGCGTACCGATCGATGCTCACTAGAACCGCCGTCGGCTTGTTCCGCGTTGTAATGACAAGCTGTTCCACCCGCGGATCATCGAGGCGTTCGAGCACGCGCGGCAGTGCCCTTGCGGCCTCTTTGGCTGGCACTAGCTCATCGAGCTTCACGAGCAATGACATGCAACCTCCATTCGGTGGCCCACAGCCTAGCGAGCGCACAAGACGACGCCCGGAGGGACGCCCGGCAAACGGCATCGAAGTACGCCGGGAAGGGCGCATCCGAGGCTGCAAGTAGATTGTGATGCGCACTCGTGTACGTTAGGCGCATTCACATGGCCACACCGATATTCCTCTCTTACAGCTGGAACGACTCGTGCTTCGCTGAGGCGGATCGCCTCGACGCGATGCTGCGCCTCCGCGGTGTCCCGGTATGGCGCGATCGACGCGACATGCGCTTCGGGGGGCCACAGGAAACGGTCGTCCGCACTGCGATCCGGGATGTCTGCTCTGGATTCGTTCTCTATCTGACCGAGCCGGTCCTCGACAGCACGTTCATCACGTCGGTTGAACTGGCAGAGATGGACAACCGGCGTAAGCGCGACAGGACATTCATCAACGGTGCCGTCTTCCGCGCCGGACCAATCCACGACTGGTCGTCGCGCGTCCATGATGCCACGGGCATCGACCTCGGTGGATCGTTCGGCCACCCCTGGGACGACTCGACCACGATCGACGCGAATCTACGAGGAGCAGCCAACGCCATCCTCTCCGCGTACCTTGCGCGTGAGTGGACAACGGGACCAGCTGAGCTTCTCGTCGCAACCCGAACCGAGATCCCGTGGTCGCAAGAGGGGCTGCTCCACCTGACTTGGTCGCCGCCGCTGGCACATGGAATGGATGACCACGATCCGATCTGCTGGACAGCCGACCTTCTGCCTGCTCTGACCGATTTGCGCGAGGCCCTCACT
>CAYNNW010000318.1:0-783 GCA_964398435.1 uncultured Gaiellales bacterium
GTGAATTCGCTCACCGGCAATCTGGATTCGAAACGGTGATCCCGATTCCAGTGCGTCTGCAAGCCGTCGTAGCTTGGCCACTGACTCGGCCGTCGAATAGCCCTTCTCAACGTCGCGTGTGTCGCTTCCCATGGTCTGAGCTCCTGTGTCGTGGTTGTCGACCACCGGCGCCGTACCCCAGGCCGTCGATCCAAAACTCCGAATCTCAGTAATCCATCGAGTGGATTGCCGTCACGGTCCACCCCTGGATCTCCTGGGGCGGCTGCTCGATGCGATTGACCCGCCCCGTGGCATCATCGGCAACATCGATGGTCCATGTATTCATCATTGCGCCGTTGCTGTCGGCGCGCAGAAATTCGGGAAAGCAGCCGCTGGCAGCGACAGCGCTGCGGATTCGCTGTTGCAGGTCGATCCCGGCGGCCGAGTAGCCGTGGCGGAGCATTCCGCGGGCAATCGTTGCCGAGTCCCACGGCCAGACCGATCCGTTGTGGTACGAGCCGGGCCGATATCGCACCTCGCTCGCGGCAAGCGTGCGGATGCCAGCGTCGGCCAGCATGTCTGATGACGTCAGCGTCGCCACCGTCGCGTCTCTCAGCGATCGCGTGTCGATGTCGTCGCCATCCAGCAGTGTCGATGCCAGCAGGTGACCCATGTTGGAGGTGCGAATCCTGAAGACGTCCGGCGAGCGTCCGGCAGCACGCTCACTTCCGAGCGCAAACCATCCGCCATCGTCGCCCCCGTCCACCCACACCTCATCGGGCGCGGTGACGAGGACGTCGGTGG
>CAYNNW010000318.1:793-3243 GCA_964398435.1 uncultured Gaiellales bacterium
AGAAAGTGCTGACAACATTCGTGCGAAGCTCAGCGGCGCGAGCCTGCAGCTCGGCGCGGCGTCGCGGGTCTGCCTCGTGCGTAGCCCAGGCTCGGAGTGCGTCGTAGGTCAGCGACTGCACCTCGATTGATGCAATGGAATTGCCGTGGTCGGCCACGCGTCCGTTGGCGTGAAAGTAGCTGTCCCAGCTGTCCTTCCATACCTGGTTCTCGATCCCCCCGGGGTTCGTTCGACAGTACTCAACAAACATCTGGGGATTCGCATCCATCCGCTGTTCGATCCAGCTGATTGCGCGCGCTACAGACGTGCGAAGGTGCATGGCTTGTCCAGCTCGATCAGTGAGCGGTGTATCGAATACTTCCACTCCAACGCGCTCAGCGAGTCGGCATGCAGCAATCACGAACAGTGGCGTTGAATCAACGGCGCCAAAGTACGGGAAGTCCCAACCGCGCTCCTCGCGAAGCCGCGCCCCAACAGGATCATCGTCGGTTCGATGCTCATGAAGTATGCGCCCAGGTTCTTCCTCGCGGGCGCTGTTCCAGTCAACGCCCTGCAACCGTGCCAGCTCGACAACTGTCTGGCGGAGCAGTTGGGGGTGCGAGTCGGCGAGATCCAGCGCCATGCGCAGGCTGTCGCGGCCAAACAGTGCGTCATACAGGTGCAATTCCGCCACATCAGCGTGACCCGGAGCCGGCAGCGCGGCCACCAGGGGCCCCGACATGCCGAGCGCGTCCAGATTGTTTACGCGTCCCAACATCTGCAGGCAGGTGCCGCTGTCCAGAGGTTCGGCAGCCGCGGGCAGCACCAGCTGCGTCGCCGACACAATCCGCTCGCCGGGCAGCAACAGCGTGTCGGGGGTCGGGTGGGTCATCTGGTCACCTGGTCGTCGTGCGCACGAGGCTGGTATGCAGGCGGATTATCCCTGCTGCGGTAACAGCTGCCAGAAAGCTCGCCGTCGTCATCGAAGGATCGGCCGTCCACTGCACCGACGCTGTGCCGATTGAATGTGCCTGGACTGCAGCGTCAATGCACCACGCTGCCACCACCCCAACAATTCCGATGGCCATCGTACGTCCGAGTGCCCGAGTGCGCCGACCCGGATTCTGCTGCAGCGCACGAACTGCGAGCATCGCGGCAGCTGCAGCGCCGATCGTAACGG
This sequence comes from uncultured Gaiellales bacterium, assembly GCA_964398435.1. GTDB lineage: Bacteria > Actinomycetota > Thermoleophilia > Gaiellales > SKUG01 > CAYNNW01. The sequence goes on from CAYNNW010000318.1 coordinate 1,953, forward strand.
CACCTGCGTAGCCGGCTGTGGCTGAGAGCTCTGTCAGGCGAGCCAGCACTGGCGGTTGGGCTTCGAATCCCAGCATCGTCAAGCCCAGCAGCATGCCGCTCGTGCCTGCGTAGCCGGCGGCCAGAAGCGCTCCGGCAAGTGACCAGAATGCGGCTGGCGATGCGCCGCGTCGCGCCAGGTGTGCTGCAATTGATATGGCGCCGACTGCAACAGCCAATGCGCCTGCTCCGGCGGCCAGGCAGAGAAGCTCATCGGGGCAGCTGGCGATTCCGTCTTCCGGGTGTGAAAGTCCGCAGCGTGCCCAGACAATTCCACTGGCGACTGCAATTGCCAGTTCTGTGATCAGCAGCGGCCAGACCGCCAGGGCTACGATGCGCCGGCTGGCCGCAGCGATGCGCGAGTGGGTCAGGTGTGGCGAGCAGAAAAGTGGCACGGTGAGCTCCCTGTTCGGTGGGGTGGTGGGGATCTGTCCTCACTGTGCGCCGCAACTTCAAGAGCTCTGCAAATCAATTCAGAGAATTGTCTGAGAATGCCGGGGGCGTCCGTCAGGACGCTGTGTCGTGCGGGGAGACTCCCCGGTGCGCGGCTACGCGCAGGAGCACCATCGCCCAGGTTCGATACGGCCGCCATGTCTCGCTGATGTCGGCCAGCTGAGCGGGCGATCCGTCGGGACGCGGCGGATACCATGCGGCGGCTATCGCATCCGATCGCGGTTCGCGATCGGGCAGTACGTCAGCAACCCCGGCGGCTCGGACCAGCATCAGCCCCGCCGTGAACTGTCCGATGCCGGGCAGCGCCAACAGCCGCGCCATTGCCGCCGACGGCTCCATTGCCGCCAGTACGTCAGCATCCAGCGCTCCGCTGACGGCCGCACGCGCAAGCTCGCGTATTCGATCGCGCCGCACGTCAGCCAATCCGGGCAGCGACCAGTCGCCAATCAGTGCCGACGGTTGCGGTGCGGCCAGCACGTCTGTGCCGTCGACTGCGATCGATGCGCCGTATTCGCGGCTGAGTCCCTCGAGCAGGGCGCGGGCCCGTCGCCGTGGCGTTCGATTAGAGATCAGCGCCCACAGTCCGCCCTCCCACGGCGAGTGAAACAGCACCGGCCGCAAGCCGGGGTACATCTGTTGCAGGCGTCCGATGATCGGATCCCGCGTCCCGACCTCGCTCCACCCCCGTCCGGGGTGGTCAAGCGACAGAATCCGTCTCACCTGGTGCAGTGGAATCTCGCTCGCGACGTTCGTCGTCAGCGAAACCTGCAACTGCGACTCCGCCGGCTGGCGGATCACCG
>CAYNNW010000319.1:0-3242 GCA_964398435.1 uncultured Gaiellales bacterium
TTCAATGAAGGGTCTGGCCTGGACGGAGATAACGCCCTAGAAAAGGCCTGAACCGTCACATCCATTCGGGTCCATCGAATGTACTGAGTCTGACCACTACACCGCATATTGCCATTGACAAGAATCCGCTTGGGGCCGTTATCCCGGAATCGAATACCGTACGGGAACCCCATCGTGAAGTCGCAGTGAATTCTAATCCGCTTGGTAAACTTCTTCTTAGCCATTGGACTAACCATTCGGCCCGGACGATCTCCGTCGAGGAACTCATCAAGATCCTCATCAGTCGACTTGACGGATTCATCGGCAGCCACGACTCGCTCGGCACCCAGGTACACAGCGCTTGCTGCCTTTGTACCGCCAGCCACAGCATCAAGTCGACTTCCGTCAAATCCGGTAGGCCGCCCTGACTCAGTATTGGTCGTCAGCGCACTCACATTAACCGGGGCGCCGTAGACGTCATAGTCCTGGGTACTCGTGACATGCCCGTCGGTGGGATTCAGCTCCGCGGCCACGGTCGACTGGTGATCCGTCAGCGTCATCCTGGGGGTGCCACCCGTGTAGTCGAATAGCTGCGCACCGTTCGGGGCTTCAATGGTGTACCTAACGCCCTTATCCGACCCCGCCAAAGTCTCCGAGACCTGAGTGTCGCTGTCGGGGGTGTTCTGGTAGGCGACCGTGGACTGACCGCTGTTGATCGAGTCCTTGAGGCGCTTGTCTTCAGCGTCGTACGTGATCGATTCGGTAGTAGTCGATGTTGGAGTCGTATTCGTAACTGAGACTAGTCTGTTTGCCGAATCGTACGAGTATCCTCGTAGAACCACTTGCATAGTGCCGTGCTACCCAGATAGGGGCGTGTTGAATCTGAGCCGGGAGTGATGGTGATCGATAGAACGCGATGAGCTCTACTCATTGATGTGCCCGACCGTGACCAATCCGCTTACGAGTAGATCAGTTCCGCCACGAGGGAGGAACGGGCTGGTTGTGTTCTTCAAGCACCCACCAGTAGAAGCTCGTAGCGTTCCCAATCCCACTCGCCTTCCCAATCTGAAAACTGGAGTTGTTGTTATCCAATTTCGGAAGCTGAGCGAAGGGGCACCCAACACGTTGCTTCGAGCTCCTACTCTCGATTGGGCCGCAGCTCTCAAGTACTGAATTGCAGTCGACTGAACCCGAACATCGTTTGGATTCGTTGCGCATGCAGCTGTCTGGTCGCTTCGACTTATCAAATATGCACCTATAAGCAGCAAGCTCGCCCTTGAGTTCACGAGACTCGCGTTTGGCTTGCGCCAGACTCAGCCTGTTATTGCGCACGATCCTGCCGGATTCGGTTCGATCCCGAATTTCCGCGAGACCCCGGCCTACTGCAAACCCGACACCGATCGACAGAATGATGGTGAGTGTAATTGAGCGTTTCCGCAAGGTGCTAGTCCAAGGTTTCTGGTGCTTCTGTGCCGAATAACTGGTTCCAGCTGACAGCAGATGGGGGCTCAATATTTCGTTTTCGGAGCAATGCCACGTAGAACGTCCGGACGTTCGTTATCGAGCGATCAACATCATTTTGATTAACTCGTTCCACTCTACTATTGCGGAATTTTGGTATATAGCGGCCGCACCTCGAGCTGTGCATTGTTTCGGTATTGTTGTCAGGCATGCCACGGCAATTGAGAACGGCCCCCTCACAATGGTCTCTTCGTACCACTTCAATATTCTCAACAGCAAGGTGATGAATGCCGAGCTTATAAACCGCAAGCCCCCACTTCCTACACGCCCGTTGTCGCAGCTTTCGCGATGGAAATTCTTTACATATGTCATCGTCTGTGCACAACGAGCCGGTCTCAAGCATTGCGTTGCACGCTGCAAATGGCGTTCCACCGTCGAGTGCGCACTGATATCCAGCAAGCTCGGCCCGGTCAGATGCTGACAATCCAACAATTAAGGGTCGGGAGACGCGGTGGTTTGACCACCCGACAAGCCACCCGCACTCTGCTCCTGCGAGAAATGCGGCCAGTATCACCAACGCCCAGCGGCCTGGCAATCGCCTACTGACTACATCCATTTCTGGTCCTTTGCGCGACCGAAACTCTTCATCCGATGAATGTGCGGACGTGACGGACGCCGTTTGCTGACATCCCAACTAGACGGATTCCCAAAATCGTTTGGTCGAGGCATAACGTACAGTTTTCCAGCTAGTGCCATATTCCAGACACAGCGTTGTATCCATCGAGCCTGACGTGGATTGCATCGCCTCGACCCAATTAGCCTTGCCCCAATCCGATTATTCTTTCGGTCCATCTTGGCACTGAGGCCGCAGAAGCGGCGAGCATACGATTCGGAATCACCGCCAACGCCGTGATCAATGTTCTTGTCGGAACGGACACTTACGCACTCCCCATACGTGTCCTCCTCATGTGCCTTACCAAACCCAATTGCCACATTGCGGGCAGTCCATAGGTGGTAACCGCCATAGCGTGGCTTGCGCATATGGTGGACGGACTTTGCCATCCAATACGTGTGCCGCACCGAGTTAAAGCCGTCCCCGTCGCTCCCCAGACCAAAGCCGCCACCAAGGGCCCTGGTGAATGTCTCGGATTCACGTTTTGCCCTTTCTATGCCATCACAGCCTGCCAGGTATGGGATACAAAAATCAATTTGTCGAGGCCCGAGCCCACCCGCAGACCCCGTCGGTGCGTGGCCCGTAAAATCGACAAGGTTGATTGGGTCCATAGCACCGTACGCGCTGCGGTTCGATGTTTCAGTACTGTCTGAGAGCAATGAGTCCTCGCCCGGCACACTGAATGAGTCCGTGGTGGTCCAGATGCCATACTCATTAGCCAGTTCGCGAGTGCCGTGGTGTGTCGTCTCCCCAGCCACGTCCTCACGCATCCCCGTATACCCCGTAGGTCGCCCGCTCTCCGTGTTAGTCGTCAATGCGCTGACTTCAGACGGACTTCCATATGAATCGTAGTCCTGCGTGTTGGTGACATGCCCATCCGCGGGGTTCAGCTCCGCTGCCACGGTCGACTGATGATCCGTCAGCGTCATCCTGGGCGTCCCACCGGTGTAGTCCCACAGCTGTGCGCCGTTGGGAGCTTCGATGGTGTACCTAACGCCCTTGTCCGACCCCGCCAAAGTCTCCGAGACCTGGGTGTCCGAGTCGGGGGTATTCTGATAGGCGACGGTGGATTGCCCGCTGTTGATGGAGTCCTTGAGGCGCTTGTCTTCGGCGTCGTAGGTGATCGATT
>CAYNNW010000320.1:0-3236 GCA_964398435.1 uncultured Gaiellales bacterium
CCGTTGAAGGAATCCGGATTGACGAAACCAACGTGTGGGGCCCGCTGCGGCAGAATCAGTGGGTCGCGCTGGCGATCGTCATTGGATCGACTGCCTGCATGGCGGTGATCGTGGTGCGCTCACGCCGTACTGCACGCAGTGCGTAAGCGATCACAGGCGTGACAGATCCGGATTGACGGATGTCTAAGCCAGTGGTCCAATGGACCAAGGACATGTGCGACATCTTCGCCTGCGACGCCCCCCTCGTCGTTGGCACATCGCACAACGAAGTGGGATCGTACTCATGGGGGGACACACTCGGTGAAGATCGGCGATGCAATTGCCGCACGGGCTGGCGCTGATTCGCCGCCTCCTGCAGCCGATGAACCAGCCACCGAGCCGGCGGCAGCTCCGAGCCCTGCAGCAGATTCGCCCCCTGCAGATTCCCATTCCGGCGAATCGAATGCCGGTGGCGCAGGTGATGGCCCGCCGGCGTCGAACAGCGGACCGGCCCCTGAGCAGGCACACGACGGTGTTGCCGAGCTTTCGGCGCCTGCAGATGGCGGTGACACGCCTGCACCATCGGCAGATGCTCCACCCACTGATGCCGCCCCGGCCTCGGATGATCCCGGCCCTCCCGACGACGCGGCGGCGATCGATGCGGCAGTCCCACCGGAGCAGCGCGCGGAGCTCCGGGCAGCACAGGAGGACCTGTCTCACCAGCTCGACGCTGCCGCAAGCGACGAAGAGCGCAACGAGCTTCAAACGCAGTACCACAGCACCCACGATTACTGGGTCGACGACGACGGCACCACATATGTCGCTGACTGGTCGGACAATGAGCTGCGACTGACCCGGCGAAATGAGCAGACCCAGACTGAAGATGGCGCAGTAGTTGAGCGTGACCGCGTCATTGACGTGCACGCCGACGGCGGGCGCACAACGCGAACCAAGGTACATCCACCGGGCCAGCCGACGCCGGGCGTTCCCTACGAATCTATCGAGACGACATCGCATACCGGTCCCGATGGCACTGTCACCGGCGGCGAGGTCACGACATCGCGCGTGACGCAGGCCGACGGTGCATCGCAGATCGAGTCGGCAACGGTTGTCATGGACGCAGCGGGAACACCAACTTCCCAGATCTCGCGCCTCGTGCAGATGGGGCCTGAGGGCATCTACTCAGAGACCACCGAAACCGAGCTCGGCCCCGACGGTACCCCACGCAACCAAACGACCACGGCCGTACTCAACAATTCCGCACAGACAAAGACGACCGTTGAAGAGACGTCGTTCCAGAACGGCGTACCACATGCGGTGGACATCCAATCAACGACCGTCACCCGGGAGAGCTTCATCGCTCCCGACGGCGCGATTGTCGATCCCGGAGTTATCACGACAAACGAGCACCTCGATCTTGATGCCCAGGGAGTTCCCACGGCTCGCACACTCGACGCAACAATCGTGGGGTCCACGGAAGACCCAACGACCTCAACGACCGTTCACAACCACCTTGAGGAACGGTATGCCGCGGGTGAAGTCACCTGGGCACGGGCGACCACTGACACGATCGAACGTTCAACGGGCGAGAACAATGCGGCCGTGACCAGCACCACACACCGGGTTTCGACCTGGGACGGCGCAGGCGGCCCCGTATTGGAAAGCAGCTATCCACAGGTCTCGGTCGACCGGACGATTACGGTTGTCGAGGAGGGAGACTATTCCGCTCATTCGGCGCCGATGCACACGAAAACGACAACGATCACGTCGCATGCTGAGGGGCTCGGAGCAAGCAACAGGGACCGTGCAGCTGGAATCGATGACGACCTGCCCTGGACATCTGCAAACGTCACGATTCATCACGAAGGATTTGACGACGACGAGGGCACGGAAGAGTGGAACTTCTCGGCGGATGAGCTTGCAGAGAACGGACTTCCCAAGGAAGGCGAGACCGGCGACAAGGTACGCGACTCATGGAATGTTGATTGGCACGAAGACCTGCATGACTGGGCCGGCTCCAACCTGTGGAAAGTTGGTGCAGCGCTCGGGGTGGCTGCGGCCGTGGTCGCTACCGTTGCGACAGCGGGAGCAGCGGCTCCACTCGCGGTCGGCCTCGGAGCAGCCGCATTTGGCGTGGCAGCGGTTGACACCGCCAACCAGATCAACCGTATTCGCGTTGACGACCAGGGCTCGTCGTGGGTGAACGTTGGCCTCTCTGCGATCGGTCTGATCCCCGGGATCGGCAACTTCGGCAAGGCAGCTCGAGCTGCTGGCGGCGCAGCGGCCGCCGAGGGGCAGGCGTTTCGTGCAGTTCTCTCGACCGGTATCCGAACCGGGGCCACTGCAATCGGCACCAATGCACTCGGATCAGGCGCTGCCGAGTTGGGGACGCATCTGCTCTCCGGGGCGGGCACCACCAGTGCCGTCCGCGCGGCTGCGGGGGCCACACGCTTGTATGTCAGTAATGCAACGCTGCTGTCGATCGCCGGCGCGCTCCATCTTGCTGACCTGTCCGATGCAGCGATCAGTTCGGCGTTTGGGCGGCCGAGCGATCGGCTGTTCCTGCATGGCGCTCTCGGTCTCGGACCATCAACGGCACCGCCGCTCCCGCAGGACGCCGGTGGCCCAGCTGGCGCGGGACAATCGGAACCGGTCGGACCTGGATCAGCCCCGACGACGCCCACACCGGGAAGCTGACCCCCCTGTTGCCGGCGATCAGCGAACTGCGGCACTCCCCAGCACGTCGCGGATCTCTTCGCGCAGACCGGGTTCCAGCGCAACTCGCCATTGCCGGCCCAGCCGCATCGTTCGCTCACCATGCGCGGAATGCACCCGAACGTCCACGGTCGCCTCGCCGGGATAATTTCTGAAGATTCGACTCAGCTCGCGAATGGTCGAATCGTCGGTCAGCCGTGATTCAGTTGTCTCGATCGTCAGTGCTGTCAGCTGTGGCGCCTCATCCAGCGTCAGCACTTCATCGGCCACGACGTCGCATCGCCCATCGCGTGCGTCGACCTTTCCGCGAATGATCACGACACGGCGATCACCCTGCAATCGCTGTCGCGCGGCTTCGAACACCTTCGGCAGCACCACGACACGAATGGTTGAGGTATCGGTGCCTTCCAGCTGCACGAATGCCATCGGGTCACCCTTCTTGGTGACGAGACTTCTGAATGCCACAACCATCCCACCGATGCGAATCTCCGCTCGATCGGGTAGGCCCGGAAGTTGCCCGATGTGCTGCTCAACCCTGGAGT
>CAYNNW010000321.1:0-3231 GCA_964398435.1 uncultured Gaiellales bacterium
CGCGAACACCCGATTCGCAACATCGCACAACCCCGCTGGCGCAACCTGAAGGAAGTGATTGCTGCCGAGCAGACGGATCCGTACTTTGAAACGCACGACGTGTCGATGACGCTGAGCTCAGCGGCCGTGAAAGCAGCAGAACTGGTCGGCCACGAAGCTGTATCGAAAATCTGGTACACAGCCGTCGACAAATTCATGGCCAACGCCACGAGCCTAGACGCAGTCGCAGGAGCCACCGTGCGTGCCGCCGGTGAACTGCACGGGGCAGGATCGGCCGCCCACAGCGCCGTTGCTGACGGCTGGCGCGCGATCGGCATTACGCCATCGGCCGACGCACCAACTAGCTGAGCCGATTACGCAGTCAGAACTGCGGCGCGGTGCGCGGCCGAGTACACGTCTTTGCGTGCGATCAGTCCGTTTTCGATGGGGAATACATCAACGCCCGGCCAGGTAAGAGTCTGGCCGTCTTTCTCGAGCGTCAGCGTCCACTCACACACCGCAAAGTCGTCTGCCGTCAGCAGCGACCTGGTGGTGAATCGCATCGTCGGATGATTCGCGAAGATCGAAGCGATGTGCGCGCGCACTGCATCGGCACCTTCGGCCCGTTCACCCGCCGTGTGATTGTGAAAGACAATCGAGTCGGCGTGCATCGAGCAGATCTCATCGAGATCCTGCGCGTTCCATCCTGCGTTGTATCGCTCGATCAGCGAGCGCACTTCAGTTGCGTTCATGGCGCCATCCTACCGACCGCGGAAACACCGGGGAATCAAATCCCGCTCAGTGCTCGATACCAAAGGTGTACGGGAACTTACGGGCCCCCTCACGTGCTCGCGAACGGACGATGCGCCGCGTCGCGCCACAGGGGAGAAACAACGGGACGAACATGTTTATCTTGCCGATTCCCCCTGGGACGGGGTATGCCGGAGCAACGATGGCTGTCGCAGCAGAAGCAGCTGCACCACCGGTGGCACCATCGCTGGTTGTCGCTGCCCGCGATGCGGCCGCTCGTGAAGCCGCGGCACCCTGGCAATCGCCCGTGGTGCCGATTCCTGGCGAGGGGCCGTTCCAATACCCCTCGTACGCCACCTTTGACAAGCACCTGGGACCGCTGCCGTACTCGGCGCAGCACCCGGCATCTTTCAATCGTGCCTGGAACAAGGAAGGCCCGGGCTGGACGTCTGCTGATGCGACCTACTCGGTTCCACTGGGGGACGGTCGCGTGCTGTGGCTGTATGGCGACACCTGGGTCAACACGATCAACTGGGACGGATCGGTTCGCAGCAACGGCGCGTTCATCCGCAACTCCGCCGTCGTGCAGCACGGCGACACGTTGACGACCCTGGCACGCGGTTCGCGCTGGGCCCCCGACGACTTCATGAAGCCCAGCCAACCCGGACAGTGGTACTGGCCACTCGATGGCCAGGTCGTGGGCGACCGCGTCTTTGTGTTCATGAATCGCGTTAAGACATCGGGCACGGGTGCCTGGAATTTTGCCACCGACGGCGTGGATATGTTGGTGCTGCGCAAGAGCGACCTGACCCTGCTCTCGCGCACCGAAGTTGGACACGGAAAGGTGTCGTGGGGCGTGAGCCTGCTCGACGCCGGCAACCACACCTACATCTACGGCATGGAGGATCGTAAGGGCGCCCACCCCGAACAGCTCGCCTACGTTGCCCGCACACGCAAGGGCGACCTCGGCGGCGAGTGGGAGTTCTGGACCGGGGATCACTGGTCACCGCACCGCGAGGCTGCCAAGCCCGTCAAGAGCGGCGTCAGTCCAACATTCAGCGTTATCAGGACGGGCGATCACTACTCGCTGCTGTCGCAGGAAGGATTCTTCTCCACGCGCCTGCTCGCCGCGCGCGGACGCACTCCGATGGGCCCGTGGCGCGACTGGCGCGTGGTGCACAACGGCCCGAACACAGCGCCTGGGCAGATCAGCTACAACGCATTGGTGCATCCGGAGTTTGACCGCAACGGCCAGATTCTGGTGTCGTGGAACATGAACGGCAATCGCGACGTTGCCAACTCATCCAACAATTGGATAGACCGCCCGGTCTTCGGCTCGATCCCGGCATCATCGCTCTAGGCCGACGTTGGCGCCCCCGCCTCGGCAGTGGCAGCCAGCGCAGCCAGCATCTCCGGGTGCTCAACATTCATGCGTTTGCCGAGCATTCGGCGCCACAGGGGCGCCGCGAGGCCCTCGACCCGAAACCGGTTGATCAGCGTGCACCCGTTCGCGTTGGGCACCACTTCGTGATCCGCATAGATGCGAGCCAGGGGCAGCGTGACCTCGTTCAGGAATCGCCGTCCAGCTTCGAACTCGACCACCCGAAGCTTCGAGCCCGGTGCGCCCGTCGGCTTGTATCGCCCCGTTGCTCCCTCACACAAATCCCCATCCAACGAGGCAGCTTCGGTGTGCGGGTCCCATGAACTCCAGGACGCAAAATCGCTCCACGCAGCCCACGCGGCCTCTGCCGACGCGGTCGACTCGTGCTTCCACTCACCCAACCACATGTGATGCTCCCCACGATCACGGGCGGCGCGCATGCCAGTATGGCGCGCCGCTGCTACACGAGGATTATCTGATGATCACCGGCGTCATGCCAGGTCTGTGACAGCATCTGCGACGAGAAGTCGAACTGCCGATAATTGATGAAATCTGGCCGGTCCTGGATTCCTGTGCCCGCCCACGGCCGGATGACCCGGTGCGGATTGCCCATCGCCCACTCCTCCAGCGGCCGAAGCGCTTCCACCGCTCGCGGGGGCAACGGGTCGTAGACCATGACCTGCGCGGGATTCGAGCGAAGTCGCAGGGCCACGGCAGCGTGGAAGGCGTCAGCCGCATCGGCCCCGAACTCCTGGATGGCGATTCCCGCGGCAAAGGCGTCAGTCGTTGGGGCCAGCCCAACGCCTGTCATGCCATTGAGCGTGTGCGCCCCGAGCAGCGCACGGTTGAAGCAATTCCACTCATTTGCCCAGACCACGCGGTGGTGCATCGTTCGCATGAATCGGGCCGCAACGTCGTCGCTGACCTGGGCAATGGTGAATGGACGCCCCGCCCACTCCGCAAGCACCTGATCGCCGGTAGCGCGTGCGACGCTGCCGCCGTGCGACAGCACGCGTTCGATGTCGCGAAGCGCGCGTGTTCGAAGTGCTGATGACACTGTTTCGCCGATGAACGGCATAGGCTTCGTCCCTGCTAGCCCCGGTGGTCCCATCCTGCTTGTC
>CAYNNW010000322.1:0-2179 GCA_964398435.1 uncultured Gaiellales bacterium
ATGTCAGGAATGCCCTCTGCAGCAGCAGCACGGGCAGTCGGGATTGAACGCGGTGATGCCCGCGAGGTTCGCGCAGCGCGTCGGCCGGTTCGAATGCTTGGCATTCCGTCCCCAGCAGCTGCCCGAACACTTGCGCCCGCAACGCTTGGCATGAGCCGGGCAGCGCGAGTCGGGCTTCCCAGCATCGACGGTGAACGCGATGCCCACGCCGTCGAACGCCACTATGGCGATGGCGCACATTCGGACACGCTCGGAATGAGCCGCGCCGTCGAACGCCCGGCAGTCACTCCGGGCGAAGCCGCCGCAGAAGCCGAGCAGGCGCGTGCGATCTCGGATCTGCGTGGGGGGGCAGGGCGTTACGCACCTGCTGGCATCAGCTGAGAAGCGATCTGACGGCGGACGCGAGTCTGTGGTGTCAGCGGCACGCCAACTGACCCGCAATAATCCCGCACGTGAATGTCCTCTATCTGCACCAGTACTTCGCGACGCGCGGAGGCGCGGCCGGAACGCGCTCCTACGAGTTCGCACAGTTCCTGCTGAAGCACGGCCACGCCGTGACCATGATTACGGGGCTGCGACAGGGCGGAGGAATTGAGGGACGCGGACACCAGATCGTCGACGGCATCGATGTGATCAGCCTGGGCGGCTGGTACTCGAACCGCCTGGGCCGATTCCGGCGGATCATGCAGTTCCTGCGATTCACGCTTCGAGCGTCGATGGTGCGCCCCAGCTCGCTGCCCCGGCGTCCGGACGTCGTGATTGCCACCTCAACGCCACTGACCATCGGCATACCGGGCGTACTGCTGGCCAGACGTCTGAAAGTCCCCTTCGTCTTTGAAGTTCGGGACCTGTGGCCGCGTGCTCCCATTGAACTCGGGGCGTTGCGCGGACGGCTGCCGATTGCACTGGCGACGCGGCTGGAACGGTGGATCTACCGCAACTCAACACGAATCATCGCGCTGTCACCTGGAATGGAACGCGGCGTGATCGAGGCGGGCGTTGATCCAGCGATAGTCAGCATGATTCCCAACGCCAGCGATATTGATCTGTTTGGGCCGGACCATCGGGACAGATCACTGCTGGCACGCTGGGGACTTGAGCACGCATTCGTCGCCGTACACGCGGGTTCGATGGGAGCAGCCAACGGACTCGACTACCTCATCGACGCGGCCCGAGTGCTTGCGGAGCGAGGCGAATCAGACATCGCGATCATGATCTGCGGTGACGGCGGCACACGGCCACGACTGGAGCAACGGGCCCGCGACCTGGGCCTGGACAACATCGTCTTTGCCGGCTCGATTCCCCGACAGGAACTGGGGGCAATCGTCTCGAGCTGCGATGTCAGCATCACGTCATTTGCCGACGTCCCCGTACTCGCGACGAACTCACCGAACAAGTTCTTCGATGGGCTCGCCGCGGGAAGACCAGTCATCGTCAACTCAGCTGGCTGGACGAAAGACATCGTCGAGAGCAGCGAAGCGGGATGCTGGGTGGATGTACAGCATCCCGACCAGCTGGCCGACGCACTCATCGAACGGCACCGCGACCCGGAGCTGTGTGAGCGCGAGGGAATCGCAGCACGCCATCTGGCCGAGACCACCTACGAACGACTGACACTGGCTGCACAGTTTGAATCAGTCCTTGCTGACGCTGCTGACAGGGTTGCCACTCCAGCATGAGCGAGCCTGGATTGAGAATTGTCCACGTGGATCCCGCGGCGTACTCGCTGCCGTATGACACCGCCCTGTGCAATGCACTGGTCGACGCAGGACACGAGGTGACGCTGCTGACGACCGAGTTTGCACACGGATCGATGCCGACTGACACACGGTTCGAGCTGGAGAGGTTCTTCTATCGGGGTGGCGGGGTGTTGCCGCGACGATGGTCACGCGCGCTGCGACACGGCCCGGACCACCGCAGGCTGATCAAGCGTCTCCGGGCACTGAATCCAGATGTTGTCCACGTCCAGTGGTGCCCGGTCCCGCGCCACGACATTGGATTCTGGAAACACTGGACTGACACGCCGGTTGTCTTCACGGCGCACAATGCAGTGACCCGTGATTCGACGGGGCGGGCGCTCGCGTGTCGCGAGCTGTCGTCGTTCGACGCTGTGGTGGTTCACACCGAATTTGCAACGACGCAGCTTGCCGAGTGCAGCATCGGGAACCTCTGGCACATT
>CAYNNW010000322.1:2189-3220 GCA_964398435.1 uncultured Gaiellales bacterium
CTTGCCGATGCAGTCGAGCCGGCTGCTCCTCCAATTGATATTCGAGGCACTGGCCCGGTGGTCGTACTGGCGGGACTGCTGCGGCCGTACAAGGGAGTCGACATCATGCTCGACGCCTGGCCGCGGATCCACCGCGCGGTCCCCGATGCGCATCTGATCATTGCCGGGCGACCGATGGGGGTGGAACTGCCCGACTCGCCCCCAGCCGGCGTGACGATCGTGCCGCGTTTTCTGGACGAGGCGGAGTACAGCTGGCTGATGCGCCGTGCCGATGTCGTCTGTCTGCCGTACCGGGCAATTGACATGTCGGGGGTTCTGATGGCAGCGATTGGCCTCGGAACACCGGTTGTTGCAAGTGATGTCGGAGGATTCGGCGAATTCGCGGGGCAGGGTGCCCTGATCGTTGAGCCGGAGAACACCGGGCAGCTGGCCGAGACACTGACAGCTCTGCTCGCCGACACGGATCTGCAATCGCGCCTGCAGCGGGAGGCAGCGACCGCGGCTGCAACGACATACAGCTGGGACAGAATCGCCTCGGTGTATACGGAGCGATACAGGAGCCTGACCGCGTGAGCACGCATCCGGCACATGATCGAGCGAACGCACGCACCGCCCTGCGCGCACAGGTTGCGCCCGCAGGTGACGAGCTTGGTGGCCTGCTGGAGCGATGCGCAACGGGGCTGCTGGCGGCGACGGCGTTGACCTGCACCTGGAGCAAGTTCTACCAGGAGCCCGCCGGGAGGCTGTCACTCGGTGACGCGCTTGCGGCACTGTTCGTGGTCTCGATCCTTGCACTGTCTCTGGCAGCTCCCGCCCGACTGGGACAGGCGCCGCGCTGGCTGGGGCCGGTTGCTGCGTGCCTGGGTGGCACGCTCCTGGTGCTGCTGGCAGCCCACGTCCTGCAGTCATCGCCAGTGGCACAGGAACAGTTCCGAAAAGGACTGGCCGCCTGGATGCTGCACGCAACGACGCTGCTGTGCGCTGCCTGGCACGTCCACGCCGGCGGTTGGCGTCGACTGCGACTGGTCGGC
>CAYNNW010000323.1:0-3214 GCA_964398435.1 uncultured Gaiellales bacterium
GCGGGTACGAAGTCACGCTCGTCGAGGCGCAGGATCGCATCGGCGGGCGAATGCTGAGCATTCCCGTGGCAGGCGTCAAAGTGGACTTTGGCGCGCAGTGGCTGGAGGGCGGTGCTGACCGCCGTCACCCGATCACCCGGCTGGCACGCCGACTTGGTGTTGGCATCACGCTCGACGACGGCGGTGACGTCTGGGCCTACCGCAACGGCAAGGCAGTGTCGGACGCGCGCATCGCACGTGCATCAGACGACTACGACGAACTCTGGGACACCCTGATGGAGGACCGAGAGGATCTGGACGAGGACATCTCGATCGAGGACGGACTCAAGGAACTGGCCGACACGTCGCGACGCAAACTGGATCCCTACGTCAATACGATGTTGAGAAACGACACCGAGTACGAGTATGCGGTCGACATGGACGAAATGTCCCTGTGGTACTGGGACGAGGATGACGCATTCAAGGGCGAATCGTACGTACCGCTGCACGGCTACTCACAGATCCCCCGTCGGCTGGCACGCGGCATCAAGGTGCAGACAGGACGACGGGTCACGAAGATCGCGCTCACACGGGACGGCGTCAAAATCTCAGCGACCGGGGGCGACGATCTGCATGCCGACCGCGTCATCGTCGCGATTCCACTCGGTGCATTGAAGAAGGGGGCGATCGACTTCGACCCCGGTCTGCCGTCGCGCAAGCTGGCAGCGATCAAGAAACTGAAGATGGGCACCGTCGACAAGATGGCCCTGGAGTTTCCGAAGCAGTTCTGGCCTAAGGACGCCAATGGGATCACGATTGTTCGCGATGCGGACGATCCGTTCTTTGCCTGGGAAACGCGTCAACCGTGGGGCAATGACGCACCCGTGCTCACCGGTGCCATCACCGGCGACAATGCCCGGGAATGGGAGAAGCTGTCCCAGTCCGATCGCGTCATCGTTGCACTCGATGCATTGCGTGAAGCCTTCGGCAAGAAATCTGTACCCGATCCGAAATCCTCGATGTCATGGGGCTGGCACGGCGACCAGTTCACGCACGGGTCCTACAGCTACATGCCGACAGGCGGCACCCCGGCCCTATACCGCGAAATCGGCCGGCCCATTGCCAAGCGGATCCTGTTCGCAGGCGAGGCATCGAATCCGCGCTTTCCCGCGACAGTCCACGGTGCATACCTGGCAGGGGTGCGCGAAGCAAAGCGCGTGCTCCGCCTGTCAGCCGTGCATGCCTGAGCAACGGTGACGCTGGCATACGCAGACGGTTCCTCTGAGACACCCCATGGCCGGCGGCTCGATATGAGGGTGAGGCGCCAGCGGCGCACCACGGGAAACGGGGAATACGACAATGGGTATCGACGGAGCGGAGCTTCGCTCACTGACATTTCGGCTGCCAGCAATTACCAAAGGCGCCGCGTACGACACACTCGTTACCACGCTGTTCAATCACGCCAATCTGAATGCTGGCGTCGGGCCAATGGCCACGACGATCATCTCGTCGAACAAGGGCCGCACGATCCTCCACTTCACTGAGGATTCCATTCCACAGGTGCGGGCAGCACTCGACGGCCTGGCATCGCATGCGGTCAAGCCGTTCGACCTCGCCCCTGAGTTCGAGGCGTTCCGTCTCCACCGCTCAGGGCTGTCAGTGCCGCTCCACGTCGAGTACGAGAAACCAGCCGCGCGGATAACCAATCGCGTACCGGGCTCATGGCGTTTTGCAGATGGCCGCGTATCCGTCCCGGTGACCCACGATGCGGTTCCTGAAACGCGCACCGGAACCGCATCGATCGTTCAGGCTCGATGGGCGCTGCATGAGTTGCGCGGACTGCCCGCCACTCGACATGACATCGAGCGCGTGCCATGGCCACGCTCATTTGACGACGTACGAGTCAACTACATTCGCGGTATCGACGGTGAATCTTGGACGTAGCGGTCTGAACTCACGCGTGCTCGCACATCACTCCGCCACAGCTCCAGGCGACGCGTTCGCAGTCAGCCGCTGATCTCGATCTTCTCGACACGCAGCTGCAGCTCTCCGACGGGAATCGTCACGGTGACCTCGTCACCGACCTTGGTCCCCATCAGCGCTTTGCCAAACGGTGACTCGTACGAGACTCGCTGCTCCAGTGGATCGGCCTCAGCCACACCGGTGATGTGCCAGACCTCGGTGGTCCCGGCGCCAAGATCGGTCACGGTTACCGAGGTTCCGACGCCCGCAACAGACGCATCAGCATCGTCAACAACACGCGCGGTGCGCAGCCGCTCCTCGATGACGCGGATCCGCGACTCAGTCAGTCCCTGTTCATTCTTCGCATCGTGATATTCGGCGTTCTCCTTCAGGTCGCCAAGCTCACGCGCAATACGGATGCGCTCTGCAATCTGGGGACGCCACTCGTTGACCAGCCGGTCATATTCCTGTTGCAGCTGCTCGAGCCCAGCCGGAGTCAGAAGCGTTTCGTTCGGAATGGCCACAGTGTCGTTCCCCTCGTGGAATTGCGAGTACTACGACAGCGCGTACCCGTGCGTCGAAGATCGTACGCACTGGGGCGAACGAGCACCAGCGAGAAACTCAGGCAGTCTGCTCGTCGAGCTCCGACTCAACCGACGATGAGTCGGCAGCCGTGACCAGCGTCGGGGTGACATCCCGCTCGATCGTGTCACGCGTAACCACACACTTGGTCACGTCAGTACGACTCGGCAGTTCGAACATCACGTCCATCAATGACGCCTCGATGATCGAGCGAAGTCCACGCGCGCCGGTTTCGCGCTCGATCGCCTTGGCAGCAATCGCCTCGAGCGCGCCTTCGGTGAAGACAAGCTCAACATCGTCGTACTTGAAGAACTGCTGGAACTGCCGAACGAGCGCATTCTTCGGCTCGGTGAGGATACGGATCAGATCCTCTGTCAGCAGCGGATGTACCGCGCTCATCACGGGAAGCCGTCCGATGAACTCGGGAATCAGACCAAAGTGGACCAGGTCCTCGGGGAGAACCTCGGCAAACAGGTTCTCGTCCTTTTCAACCTTGCGGCGATTGAGATCCTTGCCAAATCCGAGCGCATTCTTGCCAACGCGTCGGGTAACGATCTTGTCGAGCCCGGCAAATGCACCACCGCAGATGAACAGGATGTTCGACGTATCGATCGTGAGGAATTCCTGGTGCGGATGCTTGCGGCCACCCTGCGGCGGCACGCTTGCAGTCGTGCCCTCGAGAATCTTCAGC
>CAYNNW010000324.1:0-3206 GCA_964398435.1 uncultured Gaiellales bacterium
GGCAATTTCCGGCTCGATGCCCTGCAGGCCGCCGTCGTCCACGTGAAGCTGAAATACCTGGATCGCTGGACCGAGGGCCGTCAGGCCAATGCGGCCCGCTACAACAGCCTTCTCGCCAACGCCGCCGTCCAGGTACCCGCGGTGGTGACAAATCGCCACATTTTCAACCAATACTGCATCCGCACGCCGCGCCGGGACGCGCTCCTCGCACACCTTCAGAAGAACGGCATCGGCTGCGAAGTCTACTACCCGGTCCCACTGCACCTGCAGGAATGCTTCGCCTCGCTTGGC
Source organism: uncultured Gaiellales bacterium (assembly GCA_964398435.1). Lineage (GTDB taxonomy): Bacteria > Actinomycetota > Thermoleophilia > Gaiellales > SKUG01 > CAYNNW01. Next base: position 292 of record CAYNNW010000324.1, read on the forward strand.
CACCGAGCCGGAAGCTTCCCCGTCAGCGAAAAGGCGGCAGTCGAGTCGCTGGCGCTTCCTATCTACCCCGAGTTGACGGCGGATCAACAGGCTCACGTTGCAACGGTCGTCGCTGGTTTCTCTGCGCGATAGCAACTTTGCTCCACGGTCGGCCCTTACTGTGAAACGTTCGATCACCTTTCTTTTCGGCACGCGCCCCGAGGCGATCAAGCTGGCGCCCGTTGTCTTCCTCTTCCGGAAGCAGCCGGAGTTCGACTGCCGCGTGTGCGTCACGGGCCAGCACCGTGAGATGCTGAATCAAGTGCTCCAGTCCTTCGACATACGCCCCGACATCAATCTCGACATCATGCGCCCCGACCAGACGCTCGCCGAAGTGACGGCGGCTTCTGTTACGGCAATCGATGCATATCTCGCGGGGCATCGGAGCGACCTGCTGCTTGTCCAGGGAGACACCACGACGGCCTTTTGTGGAGCGCTTGCTGCTTTCTACAACCATGTGCCCGTTGCACACGTGGAGGCCGGGCTTCGCACGGGAAATCTCAACGCGCCGTGGCCCGAGGAAGCGAACCGCGCAATGATCTCCCGGATCGCAGACCTGCACTTTGCCCCGACTGAATCAGCGAGAGAGAATCTACTCCGGGAACACATTCCCGGAGATCGCATCACGGTGACGGGCAATACCGGAATCGATGCGTTGTTTCACACAACCGAGCGGGCCCAGCGCGACGAGTTCCCGGATGAATTGCGCGCCGTGTCGGGTTTTGCCGACCTGGTTCTTATCACGGGACACCGCCGAGAAAGTTTCGGCGACGGATTTGAGGGTATCTGCCGCGCCATCGCCGAGCTTGCCGCAAAGTTCCCGGGAGCCGCCTTCGTCTATCCCGTTCACCTGAACCCCAAGGTTCGCAACCATGTGTTCCCGATGCTTGGAAATCTGTCCAATGTCTTCCTGACAGATCCTTTATCCTATCCCGTCTTCGTATCCATGATTCGCCGCGCCCGCGTCATCCTGACGGACTCGGGAGGAATTCAGGAAGAAGCTCCGTCACTTGGCAAACCTGTGCTCGTGCTCAGGGAAACGACGGAACGCCCGGAAGCCGTGGAGCAAGGCGCAGCGCTCCTCGTAGGCACGGATGCGTCCCGGATCGTTGCCGAAGCATCGCGCCTTCTTACCGACCACGGGCATTACGAGGAAATGTCGAAGGTGCGTCATCTGTTCGGTGACGGGCACGCGTCCGCGAGAATCCTCTCCGCGTGCCAAAGATTCCTGGCTGCGCCCTGAACTCCCTGTCATGAACGACCAAGTTCCCGCGCGATTGCGCCTGGCCAAGGCGATTCTGTCAAGGTGGCCCCTGCAAAGAGGACAACGCTTTGCCAGGCGTATGCTGCTTCTTGGCCTGGCGGACAAACTGGCGGCCACAAGAACGACTTTCGAGTTCCGCTTCGGTACCTTTGTCGACACGAGCCTGAACCCATGGCCGTTTGGTTACCTTGACCTTTACCTTCACGGCGTGATGGATGCAGATGAACTGGCTATTTGGCAGACCATCCTCCAACCGGGTGACGTTGTCGTCGATGGCGGCGCAAACATGGGTTATTGGACGCTGGTCGCCTCTCATCTGGTGGGCCCAGCTGGCCTTGTCATGGCCTATGAACCCGTGCCCGACGTGTGTGATCGGTTGCGTCGAAACCTGGCGGCCAGCCATGCTGACAACGTTTCGGCTAACTGCGTTGGCCTTTGGGACAGCAACACGTCGATCACCTTCAAAACGTATGAGCACGATCCCGCAGGCATACAGTCTTCGATCGGACACCGGACCAATCTGGCGCAACGCTCCGAGCTGACCTGCCCCGTTGTCGCCCTCGACTCCGAAGTCGCGCTGCGCAACAGAAGTCCCGCCCTCATCAAGCTGGATATCGAAGGTGCGGAACTGAAGGCACTCCAAGGGGCACGACGGCTGCTAAGCGAACCGGCGCGCCCCGTCCTGACATTCGAGTGGAATGTCGAAATGGCGGGCTACCTGGATTCGACGCCCGGCGACATCCTCGAATTCCTGAGTTCGCTCGGATACGCGTTCTTCCGGGCGGGCAAGGAAGGACTGAAACCCTTGATCCCGCGCGAAGATTGCCCCGAATGGACTCCGATGATCTGGTGCCTCGCCCCGCAGCATGTGACACGTTTTGCGTCTTTGATGACGGCGGCTTGAACATGCAGTCAACCGGAACAGATTTTCTTCGATTCGATCACTGGCGCGCGAAGCTCGAGTCATCGCCCATCGGTCACCGCCTGATGAAGGGAACGGCCTGGTCCCTGATGGGCACGATGACCTCGCGCGTCCTCATCATGCTCGCGTCCATGCTCGTGGCGCGGGTGCTTGGTCGCGAATCGTTCGGCGAGTTGGGCATGATACAAAACACGGTAGGCCTCTTTGGCGTCCTCGCTGGCTTCGGACTGGGGCTGACCGCGACCAAGTACGTCGCCGAATTCCGGGTGACAGATGCCGAGAAGGCGGGGCGCATTCTCGCGCTGTCCAGCGCGGCAGCCACCCTGCTCGGCAGCGTCTCCGCCCTTGCGCTTTACTTCGCTGCGCCATTCCTGGCAAAAAACACACTCGCGGCACCGCACCTGACAGAGCCCTTACGCATCGCTTCGCTCCTGCTGTTGGTGTCGGCTCACAACGGGCAGCAGAATGGCGCCCTCGCGGGCCTCGAGTCGTTTCGCCTGCTCACGACAGTGAACGTATGGGCAGGGCTCCTTTCGTTTCCCATTCTTTGGCTGAGTGCGGTGTACGGCGGGCTCCACGGCGCGGTTTGGGGTGTCGTGTTGTCGCAGGCGGTCACATGGCTATTGACGCGACTCGCACTCATGCGCGAAACCGCGCGCAACAACCTCACATTCCAATGGAGAAGCGCCC
>CAYNNW010000325.1:0-3196 GCA_964398435.1 uncultured Gaiellales bacterium
GGCGATGTTGACAGTGTCGTCGCTGCGGCCGTGCAGGTACCAGCGTCCGGCCTCGTCGATCGAGGCCCAGTCGCCGTGCACCCAGACGCCCGGCCAGCGCTGCCAGTACGAGGCAAGGTAGCGCTCACGGCCACCCTCGCCCCAGAAGCTGCGCGTCATTCCCGGCCAGGGCCGCGTGCAGACCAGCTCGCCGACACCGTCGCCCGGGCCCAGTGGCTCACCGGTGGTCGCGTCGCGCACCTCGAGTGACATGCCCAGTGCAGGTCCACCAAGACTGGTGGGTGTCAGTTCTGTCAGTGGCGACGGCGACAGGAAGCAGGCGCCGACTTCGGTACCGCCTGACAGGTTGATGATCGGGCAGCGTCGCTCGCCCACCACATCAAACAACCACCACCAGGGCTCAGGATTCCACGGCTCGCCAGTTGATCCGAAGATCCGCAGCGATGCGCGCGATGTGGCTGTCACATGCTCGTCACCACTGGTCGCAAGCGCGCGGATCAACGTGGGTGACACTCCGAGGATTGTCACCCGGTGGTCGTCCACCAGCCGCCACAGCCGCCCGGCATCGGGGTAGTCGGGTGCGCCTTCCTGCAGCAGCAGCGTCGCCCCGCAGGCGTGACCACCGATCAACTCCCACGGGCCCATGATCCAGCCCATGTCGGTGACCCAGTGCAGTACGTCGTCGGGCCGACAGTCGACCTGGAAATGAACTTCCTGCGCGATCTTGGCCAGGAAGCCGCCATGCACGTGTACCGCCGCCTTGGGAGACCCGGTCGTCCCCGAGGTATAGGCCAACAGATAGGGGTGCTCACTATCGAGTGATACCGGCTCCATCGTGCCCGGCTGCTCCGCCGTCAGCTCGTGCCACCAGACATCCCGACCATCGACCCAGTCGACCGCCGTGCCCAACCGTCGCCAGACCACCACATGCTCGACCGAGTCGATGCCGGCGACTGCCTGATCGATCACTGCCTTCATCGAGACGGCCTTGCCACGGCGGAGGGTGGCGTCGGCGCAGACCACAACTCGAGCAGCCGAGTGCTCAACCCGTTGTGCCACCGCCTCGGCTGCGAAACCGCTGAAGATCGGAACAGCCATTGCCCCCAGTGCCGCTACGGCGTACATGGCCACACAGATCTCGGGTGACATCGGCATGTAGATGGCAACCGCATCACCCTCGCCAACGCCCAGCGCGGCGAGACCCTCGGCGAACACTGCAACCTCGCGGCGCAGATCCGCCCAGCTGAGCGTGCGGCTGCCGCCGTCCTCGCCCTCCCAGACGATCGCGGCGCGCTGCGGTGTTGGACCCTCCGCGTGCTTCCAGACGCAGCTGCGCACCAGATTGAGGCGCGCACCGGTGAACCACATGGCGAAGGGCGGATCGCTCTCATCCAGCACCTGTGACCACGGCGAATCGAAGACCAGGCCAAGATGGTCGACAACTGCTGCCCAGAACCACTCGGGGTCGCGCTGCGAGCGCTGCAACAGCTCCTCGGGCGTCGCTATTCCGTGAGCCTGCATGAAGCGTGTCGTATTGCAGTTGGCTGCGACCTCGGGCGATGGCGACCAGGCGACCTCGCTGATGGTCGAGGTGGGAGTGGCAGGAGGCATGACGATTCCCGACGGTTGGAGTGGGCGAAAAGTCGGGCCCAAACCTACCACCAGCACGGATCGAGGTCGGGCAGCGACGTCTATCATCCGGCAGGTGAACCTGCCCGCGACCACCACAACGAACGGCGGCCCCAATGCCTAGCCTCGACCTTGCAGCGCTTGTCGGTGACTGCGCCGACGTGGTGATGTTGCTTGATATCGATGGCACTCTGGCACCACTCGTCGAAGACCCTGCCGCTGCGGCGGTACCGGCGGACGTGCTGGATGACCTTCGCTGGTTCGCCGACCGATGTGCACTGCTCGGGTTCGTGACTGGCCGCTCACTGGACCACGCCCGCAAGATGGTGCCACTCGACGGCGTGCTGCACGCGGCAGCGCACGGGACGCACCTGCGCTGGCCCGATGGCAGCGAGGATGTCTGCGACGTGGCCCAGGCCGCCCGACCGCAGCTGGAGCTCGCTGCAACGTTGGCGCGTACCGTTGGTTGGCGGCACGAGGACAAGGGACACGCGGTGACCTTTCACGCCCGGCATCTGGCCTCTCCCGAGGGGGCACTGGTGCAGATGCGGCAGCAGGCCGTGACAGTGCTGGATCCAACCGCGGTCGAAGTTGTCGATGCGCACACGGCCCTGGAAGTACGTCCGGTCGGAGCCCGAACCAAGGGCGACGCAGTGCTGGCGGCAGTGGCGCGCGTGCGGGCGACACCACCGCACGATTCCCAACCAATTTCCCTGCTCCTGGCCGGTGATGACCTGACAGATGCCGACGCATTCAACGCGGTTGCTCAGCCGCCCGACGGGGTGGGCGTCGTGGTGCGGATTGCCGTCGGCCGCAGCACTGTTCCCGAACGGCTCGCACAGCTCGCTGACCACATCGTCGAGGGGCCTGGCGATCTGGCTGACGCCCTGCACATGCTGCGAACGGACGCATCTGGCTAGTGCGGCGAAGCCTCATGCGGCCTCGGATTGGGACAAATGCGGCCAAACACCCGAAGATAGAGAGAGGGCCGGTGTCCATCTGCCCTCGGATGGGAACGATGTTTCCATCCACCCGTCCAGCAGAACAGAGGCCTCGCGCGCGTGAGCGACATCGCCGGCAATGGAACCCAGGGAGTGCAGTCGACATCGTCGACGCGTGCTGCCTCGGCCGTTGACGACGCAGCGGTCGAGGTCTATCGCAAGGCGGTCGAAGCCAAGCCGACGGGATTCAGTGAAAACCCGCTCGGTGTGATGGCAAATGCAGTCGACCGGCTGGGACGCGTGGCAGGAAACCTGCTCCACCGGCACGACGCGCCGGATGATCCAGAGAGCACGCTGCGGGCAGCCGAAGCACGACTTCAGCGCGCCACGGCTGCAGCTCAGGCAAATCCCGGATCGAAGCAGGCACAGCTCGAGCAGCTGCGCAGCGCCGTGCAGGTGCTGCAGGCGATGTCCGGTCGGGCGATGAACGACCCGGCAAAGGTTGCGCTGGCGGGGATGATCGTACAGCTGGCAACGGCACTGGGACCCGACGCGCTGCAGGGCGGGGTCGCGGGTCTGGACATGATCGGAATGCTGCGCCTGGCGGGCATGATCACCTCACGATT
>CAYNNW010000326.1:0-3187 GCA_964398435.1 uncultured Gaiellales bacterium
CGCTTTCTGGGATTCCTGGACCGCTGGTATACGGCCGACCGATGCGTGGTGGGCCTTGCCGGCAACATCACCGCCGAGTCGCACGACCTGGCAGCGGAGCTGTTTGGGGGAATGCGTCCCGCGCGCGAGGACAGCGCAGTGCCCGCCGCGTGGACACAGGACGGTCCGCAGATCCTGCTCCACCACAAGCAGAGCGACCAGGCACACCTGGCGGTGGGAGTCCGCGCGCCCGGGTTGTTGGACGACGACCGCTATGCAATCAACGTGCTCAACGCAATTCTCGGCGGTGGAATGTCTTCGCGAATGTTCGTCGAGGTGCGCGAGCGACTTGGCTTGTGCTACTACGTCCATTCGCGGCACGACGCGGTGACCGATGCGGGCGCGTTGATGGTGCAGGCAGGTGTCGACGTCAAGCGGATCGATCTGGCAATCGAGACCATCATTCGCGAAATGTGGAAGATGCTCAGCGAGCCGCCACCTGAGGACGAAGTCCGCAAGGCAAAGGACTACATCAAGGGCCACTTCGTGCTGGGAATCGAGGATCCCCGGGGGCTCGCAATGACCGGTGTGATGAAGGAAGCCGTCGAAGGCGCCTACATCGAACCAAGCGAAAGCCTTCGCAGGATTGAAGCGGTGACTCGAGAGGATGTTTTGCGCGTTGCTCGCCAGTTGCTCGATCCGGCAATGCTCAACCTGGCAATTGTCGGCCCGTTCGATGACGAGCAGAGGTTCCGCTCGCTGTTGACGTCGCCGGCTGCATAGCGCCCGGCAGTCGCTGGCCTCAATTCCAGCAATTCCGTGCATGCCATGGTGTTGTAGCGCAACAGTCGCGGCGATTGACTCGATAGCCAGATGCAGGCCGTGCGCGGGGAGCGAACGGTTCTGACACTCGGGAGGAGTGCGCAGATGGCAGCAATCGGTTCTCCAGGCGCAGCGTCGGTGGCCCCCACCGGCGCCAGCGGTACGCTCGCTCAGGCATCGAATGCGCAGGCACAGCCGCCGTCCTCCGCTGGTCCCGCACTTCCGGCCGCAGCGGATGCAGCGCTCGCCGGTGCTGGCGGTATTGCTGCGTCGATGTCGGTCCTGCGACAGCTCAATCTCCATCCACGGCCGGGCGAGCAGTCGCTCTCGGGCGCTGTGGATTTCCTTGCACGCGCCATGTCACATCCGCGGGTCGACGAGTCGGTGCGTGCGCCGCTGAAGGAGCTGCACGATCAGCTGCTCAACGCCTGGCAGTCGATGATGCAGACCATGGGATCGATCTAACGTTTCTGCCCGCTTCTGCCGATACCACCCGTGGTGTCCGTGCTGCCATCGACTCCTGAAGCTGCTGCCGTGCGCGTTGCGCGGCCGCATCGGCATGCCGCCGCGCTCAGCTGGCTGCCGCTTGTCCTCCTCGTGATCGCGCTTCTTGCAGCGTCCGAGGGAATAACGGGTCCGCGGGCGTCCGCGGCCGACCCGACATCAAACGTGGCGGTCAATGCGAGCCTTGCGGCCAACCTGGCAATCAGCAACGCGAACTGCAATGCCGGCAGTGTTGATCTGACAATCGGGCTGGGAACAGTGTCGTATTCAACCCCGGCATGTCGGATCGACTATGGCGCCACCAACGACGCGACGGTTCGGTTGACGTTGCAGGACAGCAATGCCGCCCCGTTTCTCGGCACGATCTCGAACACCACCTCGGATTGCGCAGCTTTCTCGAGCCCGGATGAGGCCGGTGTCCACATCGTTGCCAAGTCGGCAAACAGCGCGATTGCAGCGGCGTGGGCGACGTCGTGCACAGCGCTCGCGACTGCGGGCAACAACGAGAAGTTCCGCTCCGTTCCTGCCAACGGGTCTCCCGCGACCGCATGCGAGTCGAATACGACTGCATCAACCAGTCACTACTGCACGTTTGAATGGGGCGCGAATGAGGGCGGCGCTCCGCTGACGGCTGGTACCTACACGGGCACCGCTGTCTTTACTGCAAGCGACTACTGATCCTGGGATGGCCAGCATCGGGTTGGAGTAGCCGCTGCTGTGGGCACACTTGCCACGTGAGACACGGTCGAGTCCATCTGGCATTGGTAGTGGCGCTCGCATGCGGTTGCGCGATGCCTGGTGCTGCCCGTGCTGCCTCGAAACAGGTGACGCCACCATGTTCCTCCAGCCCGCAGCTGACGTTGCATGATTCATTTGAGGCGTCGGGGCGCGTGCTGATGTCGCCGCCTTCCCTCTCGACGGAGCGGCAGGCAGGATCCGTGACGCGTCACTGCGTACACGTCATCAACCGGCAGCGCCACGCCCTCGATGTCGTGTTGCGTGCCACGGACATACAGCCTTCGCGCTCAGGAACCGAGGTATTCCGCTTCGTGGACGACGGAACCTACGGAGTCTCCAGCTGGCTGAAGCTGCCGCGGGCGGTGCCGGTGCTTCCACCGGGAGCGGATCTGGCAATCCCATATTCGATTTCGGTGCCACCCGCTCCCCCACAGGGCAGCAATTACGGCGCTGTGCTTGTCCAGGTACGTCCCCACGCAAAGCGGATTGACGGAAAAGATCAACCGGTCGGCGTTGCCCTGCAGCTTGCTCATCTGATTACGGTTGATGTGCCGGGAGATATTCGCCGACGTGGGCAGGTCGGAGGACTATCGGCGCCACGATTTGCGCGCTCAGGTGATCCGATCCGGCTTCGTGCCACGTACAGAAATCGCGGAACTGGAACGGACAATGTCGCGGCACGATTTGTCATCCGCAGTTCGCTGTCCGGCCGGAAGTTGCTGTCTCGACGTGCAGATGGTGGTCGCGCGCTCCGCGGAGGCTCGCGAACTGTCGGCATGACCTGGAAAGCCCCCCCATTTGCAGGCAGATTCAGGCCCGAGGTGCGGATCGACAGTGAGGCCGGTTCCTTCACGGAGCGATACCCAGCCGTATGGGTCGTGCCGCCTTGGTGGATGGCTGTCCTCGTAGCGTGTGCGGTGGCAATTCCGTTTGGAATACGCCGTAGTCTGATCGGAAGCGATCGATCCAGCCGGGGGGCGAAATGACTGGTGCGTCAATAGCTTCAGAAATTCAGGGACTTGTCGATACCTTATGGGTACGGAGTGCTGTCTTCGGGAGGCCCGAATGTCTGTTGTTGCGATTCGTAGGCCCACATCACTGATGTGGTTGCCCCTGGTGGCGCTGCTGCTTGCCGGCGTTGTTT
>CAYNNW010000327.1:0-3185 GCA_964398435.1 uncultured Gaiellales bacterium
GTTGCGGACCGAACGCCGCGGTGAGTTTGACGTCGCCGATTGCCGCGAGCGCGTGGTCGAGTGCGTCTTCGATTCGGTCGGAGGCAAAGGTCAATGCACCTCCAACGATCGCCGACACGGCCGCCGAAACCACGCTGCCATCTGCTGGTGTGCTGCTGCCGACGGAGACCGCCCCTCTCTCTTCTCGCCCGGCCACCACGCGAATCGCCTCTGAGATGGCTATCCCCTGCTGGGTCAGCAGCGAGAGCTCTCGAACCCGCTGCACATCACGCGCGCTGTACCTGCGATAGCCGCTCGCCGTGCGCTCGGGGGCGGGAAAGCCGTATCGCCGCTCCCAGCCGCGAATCGTTGGCACGGGCACGCCCGTACGTCGCGACACTTCGCTGATCCGCAGGGCTGGCTCACCTGGTTGTTCTGTCATCGCTCTCTCACCTAAGTCAATACAAACCCTACTCAAAGTTTGCCACATGGCGTTGACATGCGCCACTTTTCCTGGCTACACTCTGTTCAAAAGCTATTCAAACCATGTTCATTCACTGACAGGAGTTTCCATGAGCACCGCACGTCCCACCGTTCGCAGAACGCTTTCCGTAGTACTCGTTACAGCCACCGCCGGGGTGCTGGCAGCCGGCTGCGGAGATGATTCGAAATCGTCGACTTCATCGAAGAAGACCAAGGCCTCGGCCGCCGCCTCGACCATGAGTTCGGGCGACAAGGAAGCGGCCAGCAAGGACATTGTCGATACCGCAGTCGCAGCAGGCTCGTTTACAACGCTCGTCGCAGCCGCCAAGGCAGCCGGCCTCGAGCAGACCCTGCGCGGAGATGGCCCATTCACGGTCTTTGCTCCCAACGATGACGCGTTTGCGAAGCTGCCGGAGGGCACGGTTGAGGACCTGCTCAAGCCCGAGAACAAGGCGAAGCTCGCCGGGATCCTCACGTATCACGTCGTCAGCGGAGCCGCAGTTCAGTCGTCGGATCTCACTGATGGGCAGCAGGTCACTACCGTTCAGGGTGGAAAGCTGGCAGTCTCCCTCAAGGATGGGGTCACGATCGGCACGGCCAAGGTGGTTACCCCCGACATTGAATCCAGCAACGGCGTGATTCACGTCATCGACACCGTGCTGCTGCCGCCCGAGAAGTGACGGCAGCAGCTCCGGCCCCCTCAGTCCCATCCACACTCAGAATCAATCGAAGGACACCTCACCGTGATCACGACACAATCAGCCCGTCCAGGAGCACTGATGAGTTCGCTGCCAACCGTGCCGCGCGTCGATATCGAACGCTACGCAGGACGCTGGTACGAACTGGCACGCCTGCCCGTTCGCTTCCAGCGGGCAGACACCGTCTCGACCGCTGACTACACGGTGCGGCCGGACGGCAAGGTTGGCGTTGAGAACACGTCGTGGTTGCAGGGCGAGGTTCGTTCGCGAATTCGTGGAACGGCAGCGCCCGTGGATGGGTCTGAGGGGGCGCGGCTCCGCGTCAAGTTCGGAGGGCTGCTTCGCCTGATTCCAACGCCAAAGGAAGGCAACTACTGGGTGCTGGATCTGCAGCCCGACTATTCAATGGCACTTGTCGGCACGCCCGATCGAAAAATGCTCTGGCTGCTGGCGAGGGACAAGGACGCCTGGGGCACAGCTTCGGCTGCGTCCATGGTGCAGCGTGCCAGCCAGCTTGGTTTCGATACCCAGCGGCTTCAGGTTGCTGACTGGCAACGGGGGGTCATGCGACCTCCCGGGGCCGTCCCCGTTGACACCGCATCAGCACTCATGGCGGTGGCACGATGAGCGCGCTGACTGCCGCCTGGACCAGCGCAATCGCCCTGGCGGTCTTTCTGATGATCGACCTGCTCTGGCTGGGCGTCGTTGCGCGGGGCATCTATGCGAAATACCTCGGCGAGATCATGCTCGATTCGCCGCGCTGGGGATCGGCGTTGACGTTCTACACGATCTTTGTCGGCGGGCTGATGTACTTTGTGATCGCCCCGGCAATCGAGGCTGGATCACTGCGCGACGCGCTTGTTCGAGGAGCACTGTTCGGAATCGTTACCTATGCGACATTCGACCTGACTGCCCACGCGGTACTGCGCGGATTTCCGGGCGGCATTGTTCCGATTGACATGGCATGGGGTGCGTTTCTGGCAGCTACGGTGTCCGGCGCCACGTTCGCGATCCACCGAGCGCTCACATGACCCTTTCCGCTGTACGGATCCTGCTGATTTTCTGCGTGTTCCTGTCGACCGCAGCGACCGCTGCTGCACACAAGCCCATCTTTCAGGAACGCACGAGCACACAGCACTCAGTCGATGACGCTTCTGTGTCGTATGCGGCGTACGGGTCGTTCTCGCGATCCGGTGAGAAGTACACCGTCAGCGGGCCGCTGAAGAAGGGCGATCCCCTGATTGCAGAGATCCTGATTCCTGATGCCGCCCCGGAGTCGAAGCGACCGATGTCTGCGCATCCACGGCTGGTCGTGACCGGACCCGGCAATGTGCGAATGGCCATCGATTCCCTACCGAAGCCAGAGCCGTTCAGCGAGCCCTTCACACAAACCAATTACCTCACGGTGTCCCGATTGACGACACGCGCTCCGCGCGCTGGAACATACCGCTGGACCGCTACCGCTCGAGGACCGGGCCGCTTCGTGGTCGTGCTCGGCAAGAGTGAGAAATTCGGCGCGAGGGACGTTGCTGTGCTCCCCAAGACGATCAAGCGCGTCCGCAATTGGGCCGGAGCAACTTCCGGGGCAGACTCCGGGGCAGACTCCGGCGATGCTGCGGCACCCCGGACACGGCAGGATGCGCCGCGCAGCGCAGTCACAGGCCGCGATATTGGTGCTGCTGAAACCGGAATCGCCGGAGCAGGAGCATTGATGCGGGCTATCGGTGCAGCTGCTGCGATGATGCTTATTGCCTGCGTGATCGGATTAATCCGACGCGACAACAGCTATGTGGACGTCTTCTGGGGTCCAACAATTGCGGTGTCGTCCATTGCCGCCGTGTCATCGATGCCCGAGCAGACACTTGCCTCACGTACCGTTGCGATATTGATTTCGCTCTGGGCGATTCGCCTCGCGCTTCATCTGGGGGCCCGCAAACTGAAGACGCACGGTGAGGACTGGCGATACGCCGCGATGCGCACCCGCTGGGGACGCATGTGGGTCATTCGCAGTATGTTCCAGGTCTA
>CAYNNW010000328.1:0-3160 GCA_964398435.1 uncultured Gaiellales bacterium
CCGTCCTGCAGGCGCTGACGCGCGTGGTCGGGCAGCTCCAGGTGCTCATCGGAGCGCTGATGTCGCAGGGTGCACCGGTGAATGATCCAGCGATTGGCGCTTCGACCATTGCACCGCTCGGTGGTTCCGCGTTGTCGGCAATGCCCACCGCTGTCGGCGACGCCAAGCAAATCGCTGCGGGCGGTCAAGTCGCAGACGGCGCCACCGCAGTCGCATTTCTACGGAAATACTGCGCGAATAGGCATCAGACAATCGAGAATGTGAAGGCGTCCATTGCCGACGAATCTGCCAGAACCGGGACGGTGAATCAGATTGCAGTGGCTCGTCTTCGACAGGAGGAATCCAACCTCAAGCGCATCGAAGACCTTACCAACTTTCTTGAATCGCACAGCGGCGCAGTGACTGCCGAGGATGCGCGTACTGCCATGCTGCTTGTGGAAGAGGCGGGACAAACCGGTACGGTGAATCGGGAGATCATGGCGCGGCTGACCATGTCGGTGGCCGCGCGACACGCTGGAATGAATCCCGACCAGGTGCTTGGAGGCGGCGCCGGCCGCAGCATTCTTGCCGCACATCAGGCTGTGGGCGAGCGGGCCAGCGCGATAGAGCGGCGGACAGTCATGTACGCCGCTCGAGCCGCGTCGACGGGCACCGTCGACATTGCCGCGAACCGTCGCACCATCAATGCCAATCGGCAGATGGATCGTATCAACGCTGCACTCGATCGAATCACGGCGAACTTTGCGACAGCCGACGGGCGAACACAGCAGCAGGTCGAGCGAGCCGCCCAGCTTGTACAGCAGGGCAAGTTGGCAAACGCTGCTGCACTATTTGAACGCGCTGCGAGTCGACTCGCCTAGCGTACGGTCGAGGTGGCACGAGTTTGTCACCTCGTGGGTGACAAACTCGTGCCAGCATGATCGGAGTCGGGGATTTGGGGCGCCCGCGGGTGCATGCGTGAGCTATGGCTGACGTGGGAATGGTCCGCACGTGGGTCACTACACGCAACGATCATTCCGAGTTCCTGATGGGTTGATTGGCCGTGCCATCGTTGCCGTGGTCGGTGCGGCGATCGTCTCCGTCATCAGTGCGTTGTCGCTTGGCCACCTCGGCAACCCGGTGCGGGTCGAAGGGCCGGCCAAGCACTACGGATTGCCGGCCGCCCGCGTGACATTGACGCCGCAGAAGGACGGGTCCGTCACCGTGGTTGAGCGGATCACATTTGACTTCAACGGCTCATTCTCCGGCGCATTCCGGGACATTCCGCTGCGCAAGCGCGACCAGATAGACCGCATCGTTGTCTGCGAACAGCCGGGCGCTGGCGTGTCGCTGTCGACGGCTCCCGAGCCCCCGGACGTGTCATCGCTTCCGCCCGATACAGCCAAGATGGTTCTCGAGTCGTTCTACAACGCCTGGCCGCAGCAGCGCCCCGAATCCAAGCAGGCCACGGCGCTCTGCCCGGCCGGATTCGTGCCGTACGCACCAGGCGGCAACACGATGCTTGGAGGGTTCGACGCACCGTCCAAGTTCGGGACTGAGTCGATCGACAATCCCGACGGTCAGACGGAGCGGATCACACGTGTCATGCGCGTGGTCTGGCACTACTCGGCAACCAATCAGCAGCGCACATTCGTGATTGCCTATCGGGTGCGGGGATGGCTGTCACACCCGAAAGGTTCCGATGATGTACTGCTCACCGCGATCCCATGGGGGAGCGAGTGGAAGGCCACACTGTCGCGCCTGGATGCCGAGGTGGTGCTGCCAGCTGGTGTGGTGCCGAAGGAGGTCACCACCATTGGCGCGGCCAGCGGTGCTGCACGCGTGCGCCGAATACCGCAGGCCGCTGCCATCAGCGCAATCGATGTTGCGCCCGGCGAGCGAGTCGAGCTGCTTGCAGTGCTGCCCCCGAGCACTGTCACAGCAACCATTCCACGTGAGCCGGTCGCGCGCCAGCAGTTACTGGCGCAGGTACAGAGCGAGGCATCGGCATCGCGGGAGCGCGCCACAACGTGGCACGACATCAGAATATATGGCTGGAAGTTGGGATTCATTGCAGGTGGAGCAGGGCTTGCGCTTGGAGCGCTCTGGCTGCTGCTCGCCTGGTTCATTGGCCTGCGGGAAGCGGGCTGGCCACACGACGTGCCACGTCTGTCACACCAGCCTCCTGATGATCTTCCTCCGGCCCTGGCGCTTGCACTTGTTGAGCAGCGTGAACATGCGGATGACCGCGCGCTTCTTGCCACGATCTTCGATCTCATCCGACGGGGATGGTGGACGCTACTGCCCGCACAGGGAGGTTCGGAGGGGACGCACGTGGACGTGGCGCTGCAAGTGCCTGACAGTCGCCCCGAAGAAAAGCTCGCTGACCACGAGAAGAAGGCGCGCGACCTGGTCGACCGTATCCTCAAGGGAACAACCATGCCGATTCCCATGGGCGAATTCGGGATGATGATCGCCGGCAATCGCACGCTGTCGCACTCCGTTGCCAGCATCAACACCACGTTCCTGGTCGAGGTGAACAGCGCAGTACGGGCGAAGCAGTGGTTGACCACGGGGCCGCTGTGGTTGATCCGCTGGCCGCGCCGCGTGGCGCTGCTGCTTGTTGTGGCAGCGATCGCCGTCCTTGCATGGGGAGACCATGTCGACCTGTGGGGCAGCGACAACCGTCTTGCCGGCGCAGCGGCCTGCCTCGCGCTTGCTGCAGGTTCCGGATTCTGGATCGTTCAGGTCATGGCGATGTCTGCGCGGATGCTGCGAATTCGCTGGGCCAATTCCGCTCGTGCTGATGCGGCGCGCTGGACGGCATATCGCGACTTTCTGTTCTCGTACACCGACATGTCCCGCGAACAGACCGCGTCGATTTCGTTGTGGGAGCGACACCTGGTCTATGCGATCGCCTTTGGCTGTGCGGACGCCATTCTGGAAGCCGTACGCCCCGAGGGTGCTGCAATGGCTGACGGCGGTGCGCTTGCCTCTGCAGTCGATGGCGGCCTGAACATCACGTCCGTGCGGGTGTTCCAGACGGGATTGGCCACCCGCGCATATGAGCCATCGACGTCGAGTTCGGGATCAAGTTCGTTCAGCAGTGGCTCCAGCTTCAGCAGCGGCGGCAGTAGTGGTGGCGGCGGCGGTGGCGGCGGCGGCGCCTGGTAGGGCCAGC
>CAYNNW010000329.1:0-3129 GCA_964398435.1 uncultured Gaiellales bacterium
AAGTCGGCGAATGTGTCGTCAACATCAGTGCGACAGGTCGGCGCGGCTCCACCACCTGGCTCACCGTTGAAATCGGCGAGGGCCGAGACGGTGATCACTTCGTCATAGGCCGCCGGTGTTGAGAGCGATGCATCCTTGGTCTCGTTGCCCGCCGCAACCGCGTATGTCACACCAGCTGCCACCGAGGCGCAGATCGCCTGATGCATGGCGTCCTTGTTGACGGTTCCGCAGGCGCCGTCGTCACTGCCTGCACCGCCGAGACTCATGTTTGCAACCTCGATCGTGTCGGCATGTGCGGTAACCCAGTCGATTCCGCAGATGAAACTGGAGGTTGATCCGGTGCCGGACTTGCCCAGCACGCGTACCGACCACACGCGGGCTCCCGGCGCCATGCCGACGACTCCGATTCCATTGTCGAGCGCACCAATCGTGCCCGCAACATGGGTGCCGTGCCCGTTTTCGTCGCGCCAGTCGCGCGCCGTTGAGCAGTTTGCGCCGCCGGCGACGTTGAGGTCACTGTGCCCGGAATCGATCCCGGTATCGATCACCGCAACGTCGACGCCCACGCGAGTATCGACGCCGTTGATTGCAGCGGTTGTGCTTGACGTGGCCCGCGCTCGGCGGATGCCCGTAGGAATTGACTGTGGGGGTGGCGGCGTGGTGGTGCCAGGCTTTCCCTTGCCGGAGAGGGCGGTCGTGGTGCTGACCGGAAGGTCGGGAGCCACAAAGTCAACTGCAGGATCAGCGGCGACCTTGGATCGCTGCGCGTCGGTCAGCGTTGCTGCGTAGCCGCGAATCGCGTGACCGTACCTGTGCCCGGGAACCGCGCCGTGACGGGCGATCGCAGCATCAACCGATGCACCCGGCTTGAGCACGACGATCACCGCCTGTGGTGCCGCAGCAGCAGCTGATGGCACGAAAAGTGCGCCCAGGATCGCGAATGCGATCGCGGCTCGTCGGACACGTCGATGGCGGATCACAGCAGCGTTCATGCAGGGATTCTCCCAGTTTGGCGTCGCGCGCGTCACAATCGTTGTGTGGTTCGGGCCGATTGCGGCGCACCCCTCACTGTGGTTGTCGAGGCCGCTCTCGGCGATGTTCCACTATGCGGCGTGGCGAAGCATGCGGGCGGCTGCGTAGCCGCCGCCGACGGCCACTGCCGCCAGGGATGCCCACTGGTTCGGGCGCAGTCCCAATACCGGCGTTGCATCGCTCTGCTTGACGCTCTCGATGGCGAATCTGCCGACTCCGTACCCGGCAAGGTACATCGCGAACAGTGCTCCCGGGGGGCGCCCTTTCCATCGCTTGCTGAGCGCATAGAGACCGCCGCCGAGGGCTGCGTCGTAGATCGACTCGTAGAGGAAGGTCGGGTGGAACGAGTTGACGTCACGCTGGTCTGCAGGTCTGCGGGAAGGGCTGACCTGCATGCCCCATGGCAGATCGGTTGGTGTGCCGTACAACTCTTCGTTGACGTAGTTGCCCCAGCGGCCGATCGCCTGTGCGACCGGTATTCCAACCGCGGCGGCATCCAGCAGCGTCGCAACGGGAAGCCCGGCACGATGGGCGAGGACCGCACCAACCGCGGTGCCTGCAGCAAGACCACCGAACAGCGCGTTGCCGCCATCCCAGATTGCCGGTATCGCCCCGGGGCGGTCCCGGTACTGCTCCCAGTTGATGGCCACATGAAACAGGCGGGCCCCGGCAAGCGTTGCCAATCCAACGGGAACAGCAATCGATCCCTTTCCTGCAAGGGAGACTCCCGAATGCGCTGCCACGCGCGAGAACAGTGATGCACCGACAACGCCCCCGGTGCCCATGATCAGGCCATAGGTGTTGAGCCTGGTGCCGGCGATGTTGATCTGTTGCGGAACAGGTGGCGTGGGAATCAGCCCGTCACGCGAGACAGGTGGTGCCTGCTCAGCCTGCCTGACGGCGGTCACGGTCACTGGTCCCCATCTCCGATACGTATCCCAACAGCGCGCACGCGCGCACGTCCCTTCCTGATCGTCGGAACGAGCGGACCGGTCGTTGCAAATTCAGGGGCGGCAACTGACGGCAGGGAACACCAATGCGATTGAGCGCTGCTAGCGAGCGACGCCAGGCACTGACGCGCCATCAGCCGTATTCGATGCCACTTCCATCAATTGCAGGACGTAGTCGAGCTTGCTGTCGAGCGACGCGAACAGATCCTGATACGAACATGGGGGGATTGCGATCGTAACTATTGCCGTGCCGACACTAGAGTGCCGGAAACACACCGCGCCGTCGATTCCCTGCGTGTGTGCCCGATCCAGTTCACCGACGGACAGTCCTCGGGCGAGCAGTTCATCGTCATCAAGATTGTCATCGATCACGATGTGGTGCTCATATCGCCACATCTCCGCAGGGACCTGAAGCTCAAGCAGCCAGCCGCACGGCTCTGGCGAAGTGCAGTTTCCCGTACAGATAATGGCGAGTTCGCGCCCTCGCCAGGATGTCCGAATCGCACCGCGCTCGACCCTGGTGCCACTACAGGCTGGAATTGGTGTGGCGATTGCCTCGTGCAGCCACGCCTCGAGCCTCGTGATCCCCTCGGCAATCTGTAGCGATTCGGCGTCGATGGCAGCAGCAAGTTCAGCCGCAGGCCGGCACATCCGCTCGACCGAACGCACCCAATCCGAGTGACTGCCAGATTCGGAATCGAACACAACGTGTGATTCCAGGACCCCTGCATCTGCCGCGCTGCTCCACTCTTCAAGGCGATCATCTATGTCAGAGAGGACCGAGGTCAGCCCCGGCGACAATTCCAGTGACCAGTCGTTTGATCTGAACTCACGAGCACAGTCCTCAATTGAGCGAGGCATCGGAACATGGATTGTGCTCGCCAGTTCATCGACAAGTTCCTCGCCCACCCTGACGATCATGCTCGCGGGCTCCAACTCCGTGGCTCCCCACGCGAACGATGCAAAGTCGGCGCACTTCACCGGAACCCGTATGACTGCATGCTCATGACCAAGGTAGTGAAAGAACCACAGTGCAACACTGTACCCCTGATACTCGGATGTCACGTGAATCATGTTGGGGATCGGCCGATCCCGCTGCACCGTGTACACAGGGCTTCCCGCAAGATTGCGAAATTCGTGCTCAATA
>CAYNNW010000330.1:0-3119 GCA_964398435.1 uncultured Gaiellales bacterium
CATCGCGCACACCTGATGGCCAAGCTGCGGCTCGGTTCGCGTGCAGATCTGGTCAAGTGGGCGCTCGATCACCGCCTGCTGGAGACGGATCCGCGTGCGCGGCGCTAGCAGGAGCGTTGCCGCTTCGCGACGTGTCGTGGGGCTGTGCATGGCAATGGCGGTGCTTGCCGCGTGTGGCGACGCAGATACTGATTCCCGGCGAACCGCGTCCGCCGATCGAGCTGCCACCACCGAATCGCGGAGTACGACTGCTCCGTCTTCGCCCGACCGTCGCACGCCATCCCCGCCAGGCACGAGCGACGTCGTGCGCAGCTACAAGGTCACCGTGGAAGGCGGCCTGCCGGCGGGCGGTGCCAAGACGTGGAAGGTTGCGCAAGGTGGCGACCTTATGATTGTAATCACCAGCGATGAGAACGATGAAGTTCACCTGCACGGATATGACATTGAGCGCGAGCTTCCTGCCGGACAGATCGTGCGCATGGCAGTTCATGCCGACAAGAATGGAACGTTTGCGCTTGAAACGCACCACCGAAAAGTCATTCTCGGCCAGCTCGTCGTGAAGTGAGCAACGACGAGTCAACAGACGACCTGTCCGCGACGGGCGGGTGTAGAGCGCTCGTTGCCGCGATTGCTGCGCTCGCCGTGGTCGGACTGGTGGTGATTCTGGTCGTCGTCCTCGCCCCGCATGAACAACGATCCGCCACGCGTCGAGGCGCCACGACCAACGCGCAGCGCGCATCGCAAGTTGGCGACATCACCCCGGGGCGCTGCATCGAGGGGCACATCGGATCGGTGTCTGTGCGGCGCCTCAAAATCATCCCGCGCGGTGACAAACGTCGCCGTACATTCCTGATCCCCGGTGACCTGGTCGCCGAACTCGACATTCCACACGTGCGCTCGCACGCATCGATGCGGCTGCCATTGCGTGTGTACTACTCGTCCTGGAAGGGCGATGACTGGCTGTTGTGGCACGAAGATGCGGCATCGCCGGGCGAACCAGCCAGTGAGCCGATCGAAGGCGTGGCGTGCACTGGCTGAAACTGCAGTCCGGGCTCGCGATCGCCCACGGTGTACAGGGGCGAGCAGACCTGCCGGTACCGATCAGCGTTTTCACCTGGGGCGCCGGCCTTGTAGTGGCCGTATCGTTTCTAGGTCTGCTGTTGCTGTGGCGCCGGCCGCTTAACCTCGCACGTTGCGCGCGGGAGGTTGTCAGTGACACGCACTCCTCCTGGCCCGTAGTTCTATCAGTCATGATTGGCCGATCGATCTCACTCGCGGGGCTCGTAGTCGTGCTTACCACGACTCTGGCGGGGAGCCGTGACGCGACAGACAACATCGCACCGACCCTGATCTGGGTGGCTTGGTGGGTGGGAATGGTTCCGTTATCGCTGCTCGCAGGCCCCGTAGTTGCAAGCTGCAATCCGTGGGACACGCTGGCACAGTTCCTGCGAATCCCTGCCACGCATCCTGGTCGCACATGGCCGAGATGGCTTGGCCACTGGCCAGCAGTCGTGGTACTGGGCGTGCTCGTCTGGGTTGAGCTTGCATCCCCGTGGGCGGGCAGTATCACTGTGTTGGGGATACTTGCAGTTGTGTATACGGCGATCAGTCTGACCGTCATGGCTTTGGTTGGTCGGCAGAGCTGGATCGACTACGGGGAGATCTTCGCGGTCTGGTCGACGATGGTTGCCCGGCTGTCACCGTGGCAGGTCACGCGTAGCCATCACGACCCTCGCAGCCTGTCGATCCGACTACCGTTCAGCGGCGCAGCTGCTGCACCGGTCGTGCCGGGGCTCGGCGCTCTCATGTGTCTGCTGATCGGATCGGTGGGCTATGACGGCCTCAGTCGATCCGGCGTATGGGTGCGTGGCGCTACTGATGCAAGCATTCGCCTGGCTGATGCCGGACTGCCTGTAGACCTGGTTCTCGTGGTGGTGCCGACGCTGGGCCTCCTGGGCTGTGTCACGGTAACGCTCGCCATATGGTACGCAGCTTCGGGCGTGGCCGACCGGATTGCAGGAACTCGGGACGGCGCGTCGCAGCTCGCGCACGCACTCATTCCAGTCGCGGTTGCATACTCGATCGCCCACTACTTCTCGTTCCTTGTCTTTCAGTCGCAAGATCTGATTCGACTTGCCGACGACCCTGCAGGATGGGATTGGAGCCTGCTGGGCACGGCCGCTCATGAGATCGATTTCAGCATCGTCTCGTCAAATACAATCTGGCTAGTGCAGGTCGTGGCGATCATTGTGGGGCATGTTGCCGGCCTCGCATTGGCTCACGAGCGGGTGCTGGTGAACACCAGTTTGAGCAACAGAACATCGTCCGCTCGATTTGCGACGTTGTCGCAAGTCCCGGTGGTTATCGCCATGGTCAGCTTCACCATCAGTGGACTGTGGCTGCTATCGGAGGGCATGTCATGACGAATCGGCGAAAACGTGACGCGTGGTGTTCTATTGGCCATAGCGGTCTTGGCAATGCCCCTGGCGCGCGGCTCTGACGACGTGCGCAGCGTTGCCTAGCAGGTGTATGACCACATCGCACATCCAACAATGATCGCGTTCCGCAGCGGCGACACTTGGTGATACCGCTACCGAAAGGTCGCGCTCGACATGGGATTCACCTCGCTACCGTTAGCTGCCGGCGCGCATTCGATCGCCGTCGAAGCCCAGCCAGACAGCGAAGAACACGACACCTGCAAGTGGTGCGCCCGCGCCCAGAATGATCAGTGCTGCAATGCCGTAGATCTCGAGGAGATTGACCAGATGTTCGCCCATGCGCTCAGTCTACCTCGGGCTCCGCGGCATGCTCGTCCGTGACAACCACCGAATTCTCGATGACTGCACGGGCCTCACGCGCTTCACGCTCCAGGCTGTCGTCGTGCAGGTCGTCAAGCGCTGACAGCCACTCGTCCAGCTTGTGCTCGAACGCGCTGATACGCGCATCGGTCTGATTCAGGCGAGTCATCACCGCTCGCCAACCGGTGCTCATTGCGTCGATCACCATCTCGATGTCACGAACATGCTGCAGGCGGTTGTAGTCCAGCTCGCCAATGATCCGCTGCTGTACCTGGTCGACGCTGCCCTCAACAACAGTCCGCGCTTCGCCGAGCTGCTCCT
>CAYNNW010000331.1:0-3110 GCA_964398435.1 uncultured Gaiellales bacterium
GAGGCCAACCTGCGCAAGGCCGTTCGACTGACCGCACAGATCGCCTCGATCATCGGCCACTACTCGGCCCGGCGGGCCGGCCGCGAGCCACTGCCCAGCAAGACAGACCTGTCACACGCAGCCAACCTGCTGTGGTTGATCACCGGGAATGAGCCCGACGAGTTCCAGGCGCACGTCATGGACCAGTGCCTGATCCTGCATGCCGACCACGAGCTGCCCGCGTCGACATTCGCGGGTCGGGTTGTGGCAGCCACGCTGAGCGACATGTACAGCGCGATTACGGCTGCAATCGGAGCACTCAAGGGACCACTGCATGGTGGGGCCAATCAGCGGGTCATGGAAATGCTCGAGGCCGTGGGCTCGGTCGACAATGTTGAGCCGTGGGTCACCGACGCCCTGGCGCGCAAGGAGCGGATCATGGGCTTCGGCCACCGCGTCTACAAGACATACGATCCGCGCGCCCGAATCCTCAAAGAGCTCGCCCGCGAGCTGGGTGAGCGGATCGGCGACAGCACCTGGTATGCGATGAGCGAGCGTGTTGAGGAGGTGGTGATGCGCGAGAAGGGGCTGTATCCGAACGTCGACTTCTACGCCGCGACCGTGTACCGCCTGCTCGGCATTCCAACCGAGATGTTCACCACGATCTTTGCCGCAAGCCGCGTACTTGGCTGGACTGCGCACGTTGTCGAGCAGCACGCAGACAACCGCCTGATTCGCCCGACGAGTGACTACACGGGCGAGATCACCGCACCGTACGTCGCGATGGCAGATCGCTCACCGGTGGGCGTCAGCGCCTGATATTCGCCGGCATGCGCTCAGGCGCCCAAGGCAATTCCATCGCCACAGCCTGACCGCTCCAGATAGCGGGCAAGTCGCTTGGGAGTGAGTTCGACCGCACCCACAGCACTGCCACCGTCACGCAGCACGAATCGCGCCCGCGCCGGATCGAATCGGAGGACCGTGACGACCGGCTGGCCAGCATCCACATGCTGCACGCCGTTGAATACGGTGATGCCATCGGCAACATCACAACGGCGGCGGCGCAGTAACACCGGATGGCCCCGCCTGACCGCATCGTTGATTTCGAGGAACCCGGCAACCACATATGGCATGGCGCCGCGCAGTCGAGCGCCGGCAACGTAGTCCTCGGGCCAGCTGGCATCAACAGCAGCAGCCGGTCCGGACGAGCGATCGTCGCCAGGCTCCTGACCGCCCCGAGGCGGTCGTTCTCGTTTCCAGATTCGAGGATTCATGTAACCCGTCCCGTGTCACAACCTCGCGGGGCATCCCACCGCCTGCGAACCCGAACGCCACGACTGTCCCACGTCGTTGCGCCCCACAGACTCCAATGTCCCACACCGGTATGTCGACCACTCGACCGACGCATGTTCCAGCTGCGAACGGCCTGTATATGGCCGGGAAGGAATCGCACGGTTCGCGGCGAACTAAGTGGCAGCCGCAACGCGGCGCGGCTGCCCGGGCAGGCAACTGCGCACATGACGCGACGGCTGGCATCCTTTGGGGGCAAAGGGGCGTCGGGGCCCGGGCACGCTGCACTGCGGCGAGCTTCGGGCCCCGATTTTTTTGGGCGACAGCACTGCGCCTTCCCGCCCGGCGCTGCGCTCGCGACGTCGACGCCGGTTGGCGTCAGGACGTTGCCATCGACCCGAGCGGCCCAAGCGTTGATGCGCCACTGGTACCGGCGGATGCGGGTGGGCCCGACAGGCTGCAGCTTCTGCCTGCAGGTTTGTCCCGGTACTGCTCGATCCAGTCGATCAATACGTGATGCGCGATCCCGCCGGACTGCATCCAGTTCCCCAGCGCAATCGTCATCGATGTGCCGCGTACGACGCTGCCTGGAACCACGGCTGTGGAAATCGCGGTGCGACCTCCGACGATCGTGTCCAGCCGGGCACGCGACTGGACGGGCAGCAGCACGTCGCATGACATCGCAAGTCCTGCCGGGCGGGCAATGACGCGGCCCAGCATCAGGCGCGTTCCTGTGTCGTTGCGAACCACAATCGATCCACCGCGCGCAGCGCCGCTCTCAACCGGTACCTGGCCAAACGTTCGACTCCACGTGCCATAGCCGATCTCCAGCTTCGGCGGCTGCGACGACGCAAACGCCGAGCCACCCGACACCTGCGCGCCAGCCC
Source organism: uncultured Gaiellales bacterium (assembly GCA_964398435.1). Lineage (GTDB taxonomy): Bacteria > Actinomycetota > Thermoleophilia > Gaiellales > SKUG01 > CAYNNW01. The sequence continues at coordinate 2,157 of CAYNNW010000331.1, forward strand.
CGAACAGCCCTTCCACTGTCAGGTCATAGAACCCCGAGAGCTTCTCGTTGCCGAAGGAAACCGCATCGCCGCGACCGGACGCGCGCACCCACCCTGGCGGGACGGTCGAGCGCCGTCCCCGGAGCACCCTGGAGAGATCCACCTTCGAGGCTGACTGCGACGATTCACTCAGCTCTCCACCCGTTTCAGCCGGCAGTATCAGGCCAACGTCGCGCACGCGAATCCGAAGCCACTTCGTCTCTGGCCGGAGCGAAATCGGCACACATCCAATTCCCAACAGTGGTGGGGCAATGACCGCAACTGCACCCTTCGGACGGCGGGACATGTCAGTCGCACTGTCAGGCGCCACGACCGCGCTCTTCAGCACGCGGTCAGCGGCGGAAGAGCATGCTTCACTCCTCGTGGGCGGAGCCGCACACATCGCAGTCGGACGGTCCTGCGTGCAGCCGGTTGTCAGTGACGGAACGAGCAGCCCACCAATCCCTCCGGCAACCTCTGTGCGAAGTGTCCGCTCGACCGGATCGTGTCGCAACGCCGCACCGGCCCGAGCGCTCGTTGCCGAGCTGGACGATGCAAATATCCGCACCGGCAATCGCTGCTGAACACTTTGCTGCTCGTACGACCCGGGTGGATCCGAGGCAAGTGGATTCGCTCCCAACACCAGATGGGTGTATGCAGGGTCCCCGTCTCGAGCAGTGTTCTGCTCGTGCGCCTCGGGAATCGCGTCAATATCACTGATCGAGCGATCCACCGGGCGGCGCGCATCGACGAAGTAGTCGATCCACGGATCGTCAGCCAGGACCAGCGCCCGGGTTGAGCCCGACTGCAGCTGGTCTCCAATTTCGCTGCCAATGCCGGGGGGCACATGCGTCGAGCGCTGCGCCGTCGTGATCGACGCTGCGAGCCCGAACAGCCCGAACGTTGCCACCACGAGCAAAGGAAAGACTGCTGCAA
>CAYNNW010000332.1:0-3081 GCA_964398435.1 uncultured Gaiellales bacterium
TGTACGGTGGACTGTGAGCCGAAGCCGCCGTGTACGGTGGACTGTAATCCGGAGCCGCCGGTTGTGGATCCGCCGCCGGACACATGTACTGGCGATGCGTGCAATGACGATGAGCCGGTTCAGGGTGAGGGCGTCGGACCAACTCGACGCACCCCGACTGCATCGCTGCCGTATACGGGCGCAGGTGATGTTGCGTTGGCTGGTTTGCTCGGAGCTGTTGTGCTGCTCGCAGGTGCCCTTGCCTACCGCTGGGCCTCCGTGAACGACCGAATTGACCGCATGGTTGCGGCTGCACGGGAAGCCACGCGGCGAACAGGATATTCGCGGGCACTGGATGAGATGGAAATGGAGCGCGAGCTCGATCGATTCCTGGACGGCGGTGCCGGGGGCCCACACCTCCGTATTGCCTGACCCAGAGATCTACATGCTGTAGGGAAGGGGAGCGGCCAGCTGGTCGCTCCCCTTCCGCATGTCTGGATACATGAGGCCCGGCCGCCTGCTGTCAGCCACCGTCCTCCTCGACGGCGTCCCGTTCTGCGCGGACGGCAGCAGTCAGCTCGGAAACCCGTCGTTCGGCTCGTCTCAGGTGACTCCATAGTTGTGCCGGACATTCGCCGACTGCACCCTGCTCCTCGTCCTGCCACTCATCGCTGAGGAGCGGCCAGCGAGTCGGGGTCTCATCTCGCATGCCTGGCGCTGTCGATGTGGCTACCGCCGCGAGGGCAGACTCGACAAGACGAAGTTGTACACCGTCACCTTCAACGTCATATAGGCGCCCGCTGATTGACTCAAGGTGGCGGAGGTAGATCGTTTCGGCAGCGCCAGCCAGCTTGACCATTTGGCCGTCATGGCATGTTCGTCGGAGGGCCGTCATGCGCTGCTTGAGCCGTGTCGCACGTTTGGCGTCAGTTGAGGAAACCTCCGGAGGTTCAAAATCGAGGCGCATTGCAGTCGTCAGCATTTCCTCAATGTCTTCAACGTGCGCTTCAATCTTCTCAGCCACGATCTGCTCGAGTTCGGCTGAGTCCGAGTCCTCGTGTCGGGCGGTGGTTGAACGCGCTGTATCGATGAGCGCCTCGATCTTGTCCTTGATGCGCGAGCGCAATTCTGGATCTGGGGTGTCCGGAATCCACGATTGAAGCTCTGAAGCGTGCTGCGACAGCACCACGTTGACCATGTCTCGGGGAAGTGTGGCTTCGGTGGCTGAGCTCGTGTGTACCGTAACCAGCAGCGGCGTTGAGCGAGCCAACTCGACCAGCACTGCGGCGTCGTACGAGGTGTCGGACGACGTCTCCGGCCTCGAGGAGTATGTGATGGCCTGGCCGATGGCTCGCTTGGCGGCAGCTGACTGGGGTCTGCCGGCGCGGTCAGCAGTGGCTGCTCTCACGGTCGATTCCGAACGAGCCGCGATCGCCGGATGGTGTATCCACAGGTAAGGGCCGGCGGTGGCGTAATCTGAAGCAGCCTCGCGATTGAGTCGGCTTCGGGCTTGCTGATCATCGGTCGATGAAGCGACCGCGAACTCGACGCGCGCACGTGCCAGCGATGACGTTCGCGCCACGGAGTCTCCTCCGTACGTTGCCACCGGTGCTGCGAGCGCTCCACCAATCAGCACCGACTCGTCATTGGGGTCCGTAATGGTCACGCTCGACGGCATGCCGCAGGCACTGATCACCAGCGCGGCGCTGATCAGACATGTTGCATGCACACCCAACCTGTGGACCCGGTGTGTGCGCTGCTGAGTCTGGCTCCATCTGTGCCCCATTGCTGAACACTACCCAAATGACCTTGTGCCCGTGTTCAGGCTGCGTGGGCCGTCTCCCGGGCCGTCCCGGGCCGTGCACCGCGGGGCGTCCTCTTCGGCAGGCACCAACTGATCGACATTCTGGATATGCAGCCGATCCGAGTACCACCGGTGACCGCTCCCGTGCCACTTTCGGGCTCGGGCGGTTTGTCTCGCCGTTTATCAGCGGACGCAAGCGCGCGACCGTCGGGGCCGGCGCGACTGTATGTGGACGAGTCCGAGGCACTCCCGGCCATGATGTCGGCGATCGGTGATGCCAAGCGCTCGATCGATATCGCGATGTTTTCCTGGGAGCCTGACGGAGCCGGCCGGACGATCGCCGATGCCGTCATGGCCAAAGCGCGAAGCGGTGTGTCCGTACGGGTTCAGGTGGATCAGGTCGGGAGCGTCCAGATGCTTCCGTTTGGCAAACGAAAGAGCTTCTTGGATGAGATGCGCGAGGCGGGTGTAGATGTCGCCATCAACACGAGATGGTCGGTCAATGACGGAGTCAAGCCCGTTGATCACCGTAAGCTGATCGTTGTTGACGATCGGATCGCCATTACCGGCGGGATGAATTTTTCGCATCGATTCGGAAAGTGGCATGACGTCATGATGAGCTTCAGTGGCCCAGCTGCAGCGGTGGCAGGAGCCGGGTTCACCAGGAGGTTCGAGGAGGAGGGGGGCGTACGGGCCCGGCCGCTCAGTCCGCGTGCGCCAGTTGCTGATGCGGTTTCCGGCGCTACGCAGGTTCGACTACTGCTGAACAATCCGGTGTCTGGTCAACTAGATGCAACTGCGCACATGTTGGAGTCAATCCGCAACGCGCGCAGCCGCGTGTGGATTCAGACTCCATTTCTGACCGATCCGGAGGTCACCACAGCGCTACAGCAGGCCGCTGCACGAGGTGTCGACACGCGGATTACCGTTAGCGGCAAGGAAGCTTGGATCGGCACGAAGATCCTCGGCTATATAGGCAAGTCGTACTATCCGGAGCTTGTCGGGGCCGGGGTGAAGGTCTATGAGCAGCCAGGTATGTCGCATGCCAAGGTCATGCTCATCGACGATGCGGCGACGGTCGGCTCAATGAACATGTCGCGCCGGGCAACACTCTGGGACCATGAACTGAACGTTGCGGTCGAGCAGGATTCGGCATTTCGGCAACAGGTACAGGATCTGTTTGAGACGGACTTCGCACGCTCGCGTCAGGTTGGCCCAACCGACCTCGAGTCACGAGAAGTACGGACTCTTGCGGCAGTTCGGAAATTGACCGGACTCAAGTACTGAGGACCGGTCGA
>CAYNNW010000333.1:0-3079 GCA_964398435.1 uncultured Gaiellales bacterium
CGGTCTGTGACAGCGATCCCTCGCTGACTGCAGCGGCGGGCGATGACAGGATCGCCAGCAGGCAGGTCGCGGCCACGGCTACGGCAAGGACGCGGCATGCGGATGCGCGTGCACGGCTCATACCTGTGCGCGTACCCCGCCCACCGTGCCTCGAACCCCGAATGCCCCGCCGCACCACGCCCATCCAGGTAATTGTCGGCAGGATCCATCTGCGACTGGAGCGGAAACGGGCCGATCGGCGTTACTTTGCTGCGGCTTTCTTCGCCGCTTTCCTGCCGGCCTTCGCGGTCTTCTTGTTCTTCTTGCTCTTCGTGGTTGGCGCGGGCGTCTCGCTCGGTGCCTGCAGCAGTTCACGTGGCTTGATCGGCGACTCGGCCCCGTAATCGGGTGGCTTGATGTCCTCGTTGGTGGCGCGTCCGCTGGTCGGGTCGATTCGCCGGCACGAGATGAACACGGCTTCGCCCTGGCTGTTGAAGCCAACAGCGGCTTCGTACGGCGACACCGCGGATCGCTTGGCCCATGGCCCCGCGTATGCGGGCAGCGGGCCACCCGGTTTTGTCTTGGTCTGTGGTGCCGGCGTCGGGGCTGGCTGCGCCTTCTTGCCCTTGGATTTTGCCGGGGTAACGGTGTTCGGTCCTGGCTTTGCGGCGGGGGCAGCCGATGTGTGCACTTTCAACTTCACGCGTGCATTCGAGGGAAGCGGTCGCGATTCAGCCGTTCGGCGTACGAGATAGCCGACGTGCATCGTTGAGACGCCGTCCACGTCGGGACGTACCGCAAGTGACTGCTGCGCCCGATAGTCATCGAAGCAGAATGTCTGGACTTCGCGGATCGCGGTCTGTGCCCAGGCGGGTTGCGGGCGCAGGGCAGAGTCGATGCTGACGAGAACACCGGCGACGGGCACGGTCAGCAGCACGAATGGCCAGAGCATGCCCTTCATCATCAGCGATCGCGACATCTTCGGCGGTCCCAGCGGCCGGCGGCCCTCGGCCGTGCGCAGCATGACGAGGCCGACGTACCACGACAGGGCCGTCGCGATCAGCACCATGCCGATGCTGGTGCCCAGGCCATAGCGGCCCCAGGCGTCAACCGCGCTGCACGGACCGCCGTCGGGGCACGGAGGCCCCAGATTGACTGTCAGCGCCAGCACGAACATCGATACCAGACCGCCCTGCAACGCCCAGAACCTGACGTCTGCAGCGTTCTGCGACACCCACCCCATTGCTGGTGAGGCGGCGAGGACGCCCAGCCCGATGAACAGCCACAGGGAGTCGGGCCAGCCATAGGTGAACCAGCGGTCGCCGACCAGCGACGCCAGCAGAATCAGACCAACGATCGTCCAGCCCGCGGCAGCAAACCAGCCGAGTCCGCCACGACCATCAGGGCGCATACGAACCGCCACCTTCTTCGCCTGCCGCGCGGCACGCTCGCGGGAGGCCTTGCGCTCACGCACGACTTCCTTCTTGGTGGCTGTCGATCCGCCGCGCTTCGTCGAGCTGCCAGTCGACGTTTTTGCGCCCGACTTCGACTTCGATCGAGTCGAAGATTTCTTGCCTGTTTTCTTGCGTGTCGCCACTGAGCCACTCCTGCATCGTGCCCGGCATGCGCACTGCATACCGGCCCACCGGTCGGCCGTCGGAGGCCGCCCGATGCATATCACTGCAGTGCATTCTCACCGATCGGCGAGACACCCGATAGTGCACAACGCAGCCAAACAGCCCCGTCCGGAGGAGCAGCCGCCGGTCAGCGCAGGATCCATGCGCCTTCCATCCCTGCGAATTTCAGCTCCTGTGCAGCCTTTTTCGGCCTCAGCGCAGCATGGCGCAGGCAGTCACACCCCTCCGTCTGCCGTGCCACAGGATCCGGCCCCACAACCCATTCAGCCGCCCGCGGCACGTCAGGTTCCGCCCCTGCCGCAGGCGCGGAAGGACCCCCGCCCGACGTGGCGGCCGACCGTTTCAGCCACGGGAATGCTGCCCGCCAAGCCGGTTGCCTGCGGAGTCATGGCCCCCGGCGTTCGGCCTGCGGCCCCTGATCCGCAAGCCCTGCCGACACCGGGAGCTCAGGCGGTGCGGCGAGGCGCGCCAACTGAGCAGCCCGCGCCGCACTGGGTCGCCGCGGACGTCGCAGGAGGGCTGTCGTTCGCGGTGGTCGTGTACCTGCTTGCGCCCGTCGTGATCTGGCGCCTGTTCTTTCACCTGCTGATCGGGCGGACCTGGACCGTCTCGATCATGTGGGAGTGCGTCAACCTGCTGATCTGCATCGTTGTTGCCCCGCTGCTGGCAAACGGCGTTCGACACACGATCAACTGGTCGACGACACTGCGCGGGCTGGCACTGGACTGGCCAGAGCTGATGTTCGCATTTGCCTTCTTCTATGTGCCCGTGATCGCGGCCGGAGCGCCCGGTGGCGTTGTCGGACCGGCGCTGTTCTCGTTAAGTGTTGGATTCAGCGAGGAAATGCTGTTTCGCGTCCTCATCCTCGGCTGGCTGATCACCCGGATGTCCACCGAGCGGGCGGTACTGCTGAGCGCATTCATCTTTGGTATCGCGCACCTGCACGAGCTGTCGTTGGTCGGGCTAATGAACATCGTGCCACAGTTCATGGGCGGAATCGTCCTGGGGGCGATCTACCTGCGCACGCGCAATCCCCTGGGCGGCGTCATCGCCCACACATTGTGGGACTGGCCGATCTTCATGGCCTACGGGCTGGGCGTCAGCGGCGGGTCGACCGAGGCTGGAATGCCGAGCGTTCTCTGGACCATCATCTGGGGCCTGTTCGGTGTCTATGGGTTGTACCTGGTACGCACGTCGGCACCGGCCGAAGGGCGGGTGCAGGCTGTCGCCGCTCCGGCCGCGGCCGTGTGAGCGCTGCACTCGTCCTGGTGGCCCAGATTGGTGGCGCTATGTACCACCAAAAGTGGGCCACCAGCTAGCCGAGGAAACGGTGAGCGGACGCGGCAAGCACGACGCCGCCGAACTTCCCGGGAGCCGGCGCCAGCAGCGTCTCGCCATCGACGATCGCCCGCAGTGCCGGATTGAGTGAATTCAACTGGTCAAATGTGCTGAGTTGTGAGGCA
>CAYNNW010000334.1:0-3078 GCA_964398435.1 uncultured Gaiellales bacterium
TAGTTCACAGCGATGTCAACTCGTTCTGGCCCGAGGCTCCTGATCTCGAAAACCTCTCCAGAGTTCAGCGATGCCTTGGCCACCGGCATCGACATTGACCATCCCGGGCGTGTCGGTAGGCTTGTTGACTCATAGGGGTACTGCACGCTGCCCCGCTCTCGCGGGCTCAGCATTCCATCATCGTTGGCGTCGGCAATATTGAGTAGCGTGACGACGCGCTGTTTACTTATATCGCCATCCGAGCCAATCAACGAAGTTGCGTCGATCCCATACTGCTCTTGTGAGTCTCCCCATCTGGAATAGCCTCGATGTTCATCTCGGACAACATCGCTATCCCTGTACACCGTGAGTATGTCGTCGCCATTTCGATCATTGTGTTCAAACAAGACCTGAGTGGCGTCGTCAACCGAAATCTGCCGTACCGACTCCAACGTCTGTCGAGCAGCTTCCTCGCTTGCACGTTCAGCTACCGCCCGACACCTCTCGGGCCATGTTGAATGCAAGCCCTGCCGCAGAACCCACGGCGAGGCCAAGCGCAAAAATGCCACTTGTCGGACTCCCCTGCCAACTGCACGCGAGTGCTCCAAGTGCGCCACCGCCAATTCCAAGTGCTGCAACCGGCATCTCAAACTGTGAGCCCGCGCTGACTTGAGATGCTGTTACGCCCGTTGCCAGCCCAGCAATTCCCGCAATGACATTCGTCACCATGCTTGTCCCCGTTTCGCACTACCCCGAACGTAGTAACCGGTTGTCGACTCGCCCGACCGATTCGTTTCGCCAGGAAGCCAGTTGTCAGGACGCGTGCACAGTCATTCAGGGTCGCGCATATCGACGTTACGCCCCCTCGCGCGAGATTCGTGCTCTATCGACAGTGTCGCTGCGGTACGTGGCGCGGGTCCACCGGCTAGGTCGCAGTGGCAATTCGAAAGCCGACCCCAGGACTGAGATCCATTGGCGAGGTTGGAACGGCGTCGCCCGGCTTCGCCAGGTGCCAGTCGACCGGCGCAATGTCGTTTGCTGAGTCCGGATAGAAGCATGACGCCAGCAGCTGGCCGTGCTGTCGCCCAATCCCAAGCTCGAACTGACCGCCGGCATAGCAGGGAATATCCCGCTGGGCACACCAGCTGACGACCTCGAGCACCGCGTCGATCGCGCCGAAGCGGGACGGCTTGATGTTGATTGCTGCGGGGCGCCGTTCGATCGAATCAAGATCGGTCGGTGCGTGCAGCGCGTAATCCCATGTCAGTCGATTCAGTGCCTGTTCGCCCAGTGCATCGACGACCTCGGGTGTGAGGTTGGCATCCTCGAGCAGGACATCCGCAGGAAGGAGTGTGGCCAGCCGCGCGTACAGTGCAGGATCGGGGGTGTTGTCGATCCAGTCGCCGCTGTACAGACCCTTGATGTCAATCACGCGCACCGCACCCGTTGCGGCGAGATCGCTGACCAATTGATCAGTCCACTCGTTCGAGGAGTCCAGCTTGAACTGAAGATTGGGCACCGCCGCGAGCCAATCGGTAACACGCGATGCGTCGGGTGGCGATCCCAGTCCCATCGACACGCAGAAGTGCAACGGCTGCGCCTCAACGCCGCACACCTGTGGAAATGTCATTCCCGCCTGTCGCAGTGCAAGATCCAGCGCCGCAGATTCAATCGTCCAGCGGTGGAAGTTGGGGTGGTCGGTCCAGCTGCCGCCCTCCGGATGCGCCGGGCGTGTGAGGTGCTCTGCGATGTGTGCCGACAGTGTCGACATCGTCCAGCTGCCACACAGATCGAGCGTTGGATACCAGTCACCCAGCAGGGCCTGGAGCGCGCCGTCGTAACAGACGTCCTCGCCCGACCCGCTGTGACCGCCGCCGTGCAGTGTCAGCAGGGTAGTTGTACGCGTGAACTCCGGCCGTGGCGTGATCGAGTACGTTGACGTCGACACCGATTCGATTACAACCTCGAGGGCGCCAATCCGACGGCGAGCTGCCTCGATTGCAGATTCTGTGATGACCGTCATGCCGACATCGCCGCCGAAATGAAGCTGTAGATGAACCACAGCACGGTCATCGCCGTTGAAATACCGCCCAGAATGATTCCGGCCAGAGCCATGCCATCCCCTGAAAGCGCGCCGTTCGATTCGCGAATTTTTGTGCGCGCCATATAGCCAAGGACGATCGCTGGAATGCCCGTCAGGCAGCTGCAGCAGCACCAGCTCAGGATTCCCAGTACCAGTGCCCACACCGCCATCTGCTCGTTCTGCGGGCCAGCCATCGGGACGGGCATCCCTGGGGCCGGCAGTCCGCCGGCCATCGGTGTGTACGTCTGCATCGGCGGCGCAGTTGCAGGGACGTAGCCACCGGTCGGTGCTCCCGATGGCACTGGCGATCGTGGCGCCGCTGGGACGCTCGGGGTCGGCGCCGCCGGTGGGGGCGTGGCCGACGGTGACGGTGCTGAAGCCGTGGGATCCTCGGCAGGTGGCGTTGCGGCAGGCGGATCGCTGGCCGCGATTGCGCCCCAGTCGATCTCCTGGCCACACGTCGGGCAGGGGGATTGCTGGTCTGCAACCGCAGCCAGACAGGATGGGCACTGGAATGAGTCAGCACTCGCCACGCGGCAACTCCACCGGAAAGACCACCGCAGGGGTGGGTTCTGAGCGGTGGTACCCGCGAGTTCTGCAGCATGAACCTTGCCGCAGCGCCGATCGCGCGATACCGGAACACGGGTCGTCTCCAGTTCGATAGTACGGAGACTGGATTCGGGGATTCGTGTAATGCAAGGGGGATTCTGCAATGACCGTACTGGGATCGCGCGCAGCTGCGCACACGCCACCACCACTCGTTCAGGTTCGTGACCTGCTGGAGGTGACAAATGGCGAGCTGCTGCGGGTAAGCACCGGCGAGATCAGTGATCCTGCGGCCCGCACCGTTGCGCTGCGCGCGGCCGATGACCTGGATCTGGCACACACGATGCTTCGCGATGCAGACTCGCTGCACATCGGTGAGCTGACTGACAACCTCGGCCGTACGGTCAGTGAGCTGCGCCGTACGGCAATGTCCACCAGTGATATCGCTCCGTTCGAGCTGGCAACTGCCG
>CAYNNW010000335.1:0-3065 GCA_964398435.1 uncultured Gaiellales bacterium
GAAGGCGACCACCGTCGATGAGCTGGAATCACTGAACGCCCAGATCATCCTCGGAAACACCTACCACCTGTACCACCGACCGGGAACGCCGGCGATACGGGAGCGTGGCGGCCTGCATGGATTCATGCACTGGCGCGGTCCGATCCTGACTGACAGCGGTGGCTACCAGGTGTTCAGTCTGCGCGACAGCCGAAATCTCGACGATGACGGCGTCTCGTTCCAGTCGGTCTATGACGGATCCAGCTCTCGCTTCACGCCGGAATCGGTCGCACGGGCGCAGGCAGATCTCGGCAGTGATATCGCGATGGTGCTCGACGAGTGCCCACCCGGTGACGCTCCGCGCAGCGACGTCGAGGCCGCGGTCGCCCGGACCTCGGCCTGGGCCGAGCGCGCGCGGCGAACGCACCTGTCGTGCCGGCGAACGGCTGAGGACGGCTGGTCGTTGACCGGAGCCCCGCAACTGCAGTTCGGGATTGTGCAGGGGGGAATCCACCACGACCTGCGCGAGCGCAGTGCCCGCGAGCTGATGAGCATTGGCTTCGATGGATACGCGATCGGGGGTCTCAGCGTCGGTGAGCCAAGTGAACTGACGATGGATACCGTTGCTGCGACCACGCGACTGCTCCCGGTCGATCGGCCGCGCTATTACATGGGCATTGGCGATCCCGGCGGTGTGCTGCGGGTCATCGATCGCGGCGTCGACATGTTCGACTGCGTGTTGCCGTCCCGCCTGGGCAGGACGGCAACAGCGCTGGTACCGGTGGACGAACAATTCAGTCCACGAGGTCGGCTCAACCTGCGCAACGCAGTGCACGTCGGAGATGATCGTCCGCTGGTCGACGGGTGCGGCTGCCCGGCATGCGCCGCCGGATACGGCCGCGACTATCTGCGACACCTGACACAGCAGCAGGAGATCCTCGGTCTGCGGCTGCTGACGCTGCACAACCTGCACGTGATGATCGAGCTGGTGCGCGGCGCGCGTCGTGCGATTGCGTCAGGCACGTGGGCCGCCTACCGCGACGAGAATCTCGCCCGCTGGGAGCAGGCCGACAGGATCTCCTGAGTCGATCAGCCCGCCGGGCGCGGAAGCTGCAGTGCTGCGTGGCCAACCGCTGCGGCAAGCTCGGCAGTCGATCGATCCGTGGCGGTCGACATCAGGTCGTAGGACCGTGTTCCGTTGGCTGACTCGATCGTCAGGGTGCGGTACTGACCGGGGATCGATGCTGCAGACCCTGTCAGCTCTTCGCGGGCTGGGACGCGCTGCAGCATGGCCCGAGTGGTGTCGATGATCTGGGCTGCGGTACGCGCATCGACGGTACCGGACGTGGTCAGCCCTGGCCCCTCGATGACTGAGATATCCAGACCGGATGCGACTCCGGCGCCGCCGGCATTGGGTCGAACTGTCGCGATTGACTGCACGTCCAGCGACGGGACACCTTCGTCAAGGCGAATCATCGAGAACGGGATCGGCAGCGGCGGTCGTGCAGCAGGCTGGACGGTTGTCGGCGAGATCATGTGCATGTACTCCTGTGGTGATGTTCTGATTGGGGGACTGCCCAACCAGGTGGACCCGGCTCTCCACACACGATCACCGGCTGACATGGTTCCGTCGACGGTTTCACTGTTGCAGCCCGGGGTGTGTCACGTCGACGGCGGCAGCGTCCACGTGGACCACAGGAGCCGCGCGACTGGCCCATCCCGCACCTCAACCACACACGTCGACCACACACGTCGATCCGCAGGATTCCAGAGTGTTCGCTCGCTGCCTACTCCATGCAACAGCCGCGGGGCGAGCGTCCGATAGACGGGCGGTCGATCGGGTTACGAACCATGAGAAGGCGGTGCACATTGCCGCCTCGGGGACAGGGAGTAACCACCATGCATATCGGCCGAATTGGACCCATTGTTGGACTTGGAGCAGCCGCTGTTGCTGCCGGACTCGTATTTGAATTCACACGAGCCCGAAACGAACAGACCGACCGGATCGCCAACTCGGTGGATCGTCATCGTCAGGATGCCCGTGACGAGTTTGAATCGCGAGCCACATCAGATGGAATTCTCGTTGCCGACGCCGCAACCCGCCTGATCTCCACACACGATCTCAATGGCGACAGCAACGTTGAGAATCAGCTCGATGATGGGGCGCAGATCAGTGGAGGCGGTCATGTTGTGAATGAATGGAAGGTCTGGAGCCAGCACGTGTGGCCATGGCATGACCCCGAGGCACATCTCGTTCATCTGTTTCCACGCTCGGCGCCCGCTTCGCACCCCGTCGAGGTGCAGGATGATACGTCCTGGCTACAGCCAATTGCCGCCGTTCGCGGTGACAAGGACATTGCTGACGCAGGGGAGATCCAGTCATTCGTTCAATCATTTGACACAAACCGCAATGGAGTACTGCAGGGGAATGAACTTGATGAGTTCGCCCAGTCGACACACGCCGATGGATATATCACCGCACGTGCGGTCTTGGTCGACGGACCATTCATGCCGACTTCACACATTGCGCGCGAGTTGGAACGTGAACGCATGTATCTGCTTGGCCGCACTGCGGACGGAATTGAATTGTTGGCCTCACCGCTGCCGCCATCATCGGACGAAACCGGCGGTCCGTCTGTCCGCTGGCGAGTTAGTCGTTCAGATCACGCGCCGGATCGGGCAGCAGGTGAATCTGGCTTTCGACGACTGGCTGAGCGTGCAACTGCGGAGCAGGTTCAACGGTTCTTTGAACTCGAGGGCATAGAGGTCGTAGGGAGACCGTGACTCGACGTGACTGCCCCGGCTCCCGTCCGCCCGTCCAGCGCGAGGTGTCCGCTCGCCCGGAACGAGGTGACAGCCCGCCCGGAACGAGGTGGCCTGAACGCCGGGGCCCGCTCGCCCGGAACGAGGTGGCCGGGATTTATGGTGCTATAGGCCAATGAATCCCGGCCACCTCACTGCGGAGTGCTCGAAACGGACCGTTGGGGCGAGTGGGAGTTAGCTGCACGCATGGACCGCACCCACAGGTACCGCGAAACCTAGGTAGTTCGTCTGACTCGGGGCTGGCGGGGCCGTCGTATTCTGAG
>CAYNNW010000336.1:0-3059 GCA_964398435.1 uncultured Gaiellales bacterium
TTGGCAACCGTCTTCTTTGCGGCGGGCTTCGCCTTGGCCGTTGTCTTCTTGGCGGCCGGCTTGGCCTTCGCCTTGGCGGCCGGAGCCTTCTTGGCGGCTGGTACAGCCGACGTGGTGGAGGTGGTGTTCACGGGTTCCTTCTTGTTTGTGTTGGATGCCACTGTGCTTGGCCCTCGACCGGGAAGGTTCGAGGAAGTCAGTGCTGCGATTGAGGCGCCGCCTTCAAGGTGGACGCCGCCGAGCCCAGAATGGGTTCCGGCTCGCGGATTCGTTGTCTGATTCTTGTTGGATCGGCTTGTCGACATTTCTATCGATCTCCGTTGGGTCGTACTGTGTGACCCGGCGTTGCGGGCAACACAATGTCACTGCCCGATTGCGACGTTCATATAACCATCGCATTCTGTGCGATGAATTCGCTGCCACAATCAGATAATTGGGGCGCAAGCGGCCACGCGACTGACACTATATCGACTCTTCGACTGACATGTTTATACCCAATGTCACAATTGACAGTTTTGCCGAGCGTGGCTGACATGATTTGTTCGGATCTGGAAGACGCTATGGGCGACCGGTACTGACTGCACCCGTCTTGCAATTACTCGAGGTGCTACGCGTCTGCTGACCGTGCCCGCTGTCACGCGTGCCTCGCGTGCGAGCGCACATGCGTACAATCACCCAGACGATGACCGACGGGGGCTCGCGCCGATGACAATCCCGGTACCTGGTCCGCACGTGCGGATCCCTGAGATCAACAGCTCATCCATTTCACGGGACCCCCGTGCAATTGATCCAGCTCCTCCAGCGGCAGTTCCCGGTGAACGCCCCATTGACGAGGTCATGGACCGGGTGCCTGTGCTCCCGCGGTGGCTGGCAGAGCCCGTGTTCTGGGCCGCATCGCGGATGAACAAGGTGATCTTCAAGTCGCCGCCCGCTGGCGCGCCGATCCCGAGAACACCCGGCTCATGGCACTTTGCAGCGATGGGCGATTTCGGTTCGGGCACGCAGCCGCAGACCGATGTGGCGAACAACATTCTCAAGTCGCGGCCGGAGCTCGTGGTGACGCTCGGCGACTCGGTCTACTGGAACGGCAGTGAGGCCGAATATGCCCGCAAGTGGGATCCCCCGCAGTACTTCGGAAATATTCGTAAGAACCTTCCTGTGATGCCGGTTCTTGGCAATCACGATGCCCGCCGGGACACCAGCCCCTACTTCCGACGTTTTCCTGAGCTCAATGGAGCCCGCTACTACTCGTTCGACAAGGGTGGCGTGCACTTCGTGCAGCTGAACAGCACGGAGTCGCTCGCTCCCGAATCGCCACAGGGCCAGTGGCTGCAGGACGATCTCGCTGCAAGCTCAGCGGATTGGAAGGTGTTGTCACTTCACCACCCTCTGCAATCGGCCTACCTGCGGGCATCCGGGCCAAATCTCGGCTATCTAGCCCCGCTGATTGCACGGCACGGAGTTGATCTGGTGCTGTCGGGGCACGAGCACAGCTACCAGCGACACCGCCCGTTTGCAGGAACCGCGGCACTCGAGGTCGTCGTGGGTGCCAGCGGGCACACGCTGCATCCGTACTTCGGCAAGATCCCTCAGCACACAGAGCACCGCAGCGTCGAGTTCGGTCACCTGGATGTCGAGGTGACATCCAACGCTCTCGTCGGCCGCTACGTTGGTCGGGACGGATCGGTGCGTGACACGTTCTCAGTGCCGAACGCCACGCCAGGCGTTCCGGCTGCGAAAGCTGCCGCTTCCTCAACTGTCACTGTCAGTCACTGACGTTGCAGCTGACGGTGTACTCCCAGCACGTCCACAGTGGATGCGAGCTGGTCGCGTGCTCGTCGGGCGCGAACGCCTGACCGTCGACTTCCCAGCTGGTCGCGGTGAGTCCCGTTGTTTCCAGCAGCAGCTGGAAATCCGCCGGTGTATAGCAGCGCCCTGACTGCTCAACTCGGTCAGTTTCCTGCCCCTCCGGCCACCATGCATCCGAATATCGGTTCGTTATCGGGTCGAAGTCGCAGGCGCTGACATAGCCGGCAACATCATCGCCGTGAAACTCCTTGCCGGTTATCGCGATCCAGCGGAATGGGCTCATGACATCCAGGATCAGCGGTGCACCCGGTGTCAGCCACTCGGGCGTCCGTCGAAGCAGTCGACGCTGATCCTCGTCAGTTCCCACTCCAAATCCATTCCAATACGTGACGCAGTCGTAGTCGCCGCCCAGATCCAGCGTGTAGAAGTCACCCTCGATGACGGTCAGGTTGTCGACGGCTGCTTCGGCTGCGCGGTCACGCATGTGCTGTGCGCGCGTTGTGCTCAGCTCCACGGCGGTGACGTCGTACCCGGCCTGTGCCATGACCAACGCCGTTGTGCCACCACCGGCGCCCAGCTCCAGGATCCGACCTGTGGTCGGCCCGCCCAGGCGACGCATGCGTTCCATGCGCTCGCGGTCCGAGGCGCGTACCTCGGGGCGCCCCCACCAGCTTCCGGCTGTATCGAAGAACTCCTTGACCCAGTCCATGGGCCCAGCCTACTGGTTGGCCGCAGGCACAATCAGGTGTTGACTCGCAGCGGTGCTCAGCACCTGATCTGCATCGTTGACTGGCGTGGTCGATTCGAACCAGGCAGCCCTAGGCTATCGACTCGCAAGCGGCATAGCCGAAGCCCATTACCACGTACTTTCGATTGGATGAACCGATCGCAGTGAACACAGCCTCCTTGGCTGTCCCGAATACGACACAGTTCTTGAATGTCGTTCGGACCGAATGGGTCGACGAGCACCGCTCCTTGAGGTGGAGCATGATCTTGTTGAAATCATTGGTCGTCTTTGCTGCTGACGAGTAGCACGATCCGTTGAACGAGCGGACCCATGTACCGGTGGCCGCTTCGGACTTGGCAGTACCGAATGCGAGCATCGCGGTGGTCAATACGGCAAGCAGTGCGGTCGCGACCACAAGGCGAGTGGAAACGGTCATGTCGACTCCGTTGTTCGGGGGAGCGTGCGCAGTCACCAGGCACGCATACGGGTACCCTCACAGTGGGCCCTCGATTGGCCGGCTTGT
>CAYNNW010000337.1:0-3045 GCA_964398435.1 uncultured Gaiellales bacterium
TTGTCCAGCACGATCGTCGAGATGGATTGGGTGGTTTCCAGCACGGCGGCGCCACCGATAAGAATTCCGAGCTGAGCACCTCGACCTGTACCGACCATGAGCGCAACGGGAGTCGCAAGGCCGAGCGCACATGGACATGCAACGATCAGGGTCGCGACAGCGGCGCGAAGCGCGAACGATGTGCTGGAGTCAGCTCCCAGCCAGAATCCCAACACTCCTGCTGCGAGCAGAATCACGACAGGAACAAACACTGACGACACCCGATCCGCCAGTCGCTGCAGTGCGGCCTTGCCCTCCTGCGCGGTGCGAACGCGCTCGGTGATCCGTGCGAGCAGTGTTTCCGTACCAACATGCTGCGCCTCAACGACAATTCGACCGGCAACGTTGATGGTTCCGCCTGTCACACTGTCGCCCGGGTGAATCTCGACGGGGACCGATTCACCGGTCATTACCGACGCATCGACAGTGGTGTCGCCCTTGAGAACCGTGCCATCAGTTGCAATCAACTCACCAGGGCGCACGATGAACTGCATGCCAACACTCAGCTGATCGACCGGAATCATGGTGGGAGTGCCATCCACAATTGCGCGAGCCTCTTTCGCGCTCAGTGACGCCAGCGATCTGATTGCATCTCCCGCGCGGGACTTGGCGCGTGCTTCAAGCCATCTCCCGGTCAGAATCAACGTGACAACTGACGCTGCAACCTCAAAATACACATCCCCTTCATGAGGAGGGGAGAGCAGTGACATTGCCGACGAGTGCGCTCCGCTGTCGGAGCTTGTTGCCAGCGTCGTCAATGAGTACACAAGTGCCGCGATCGATCCCAGTGAAATCAATGAGTCCATTCCCGCAGAACCTGTTCGCAGCAACGCCAGCGCGCGGCGATGGAACTGTGCGCCCGCAAGGACAACCACTGGTGTGGCGAGCGCAGCTGCAACGTACTGCCAGTGACCGAACTGCAGTTGTGGAACCATTGAGAGCGCGACCACTGGAACAGTCAAGGCCGCAGACGCGAGTACCAGACGAAATTGTCGCTGGGCCTCAGCTGCGGCCGGTGCGTCACCCTGCTGATGGGTTGCGTCGATCGGTGCTGCGCCGTACCCGGCTGCGCGCACAGCTTCAATCAGCGTGTCAACGGGAACGCGTTGTGCGTCGTGCGTAACTACGGCCTGGCCTGTCATCAGATTGACTGATGCATGCACACCGTCCAGGCGGGTCAATGCGGATTCAATTCGTGCCGAACACGACGCACACGTCATTCCGCTGATTGAGAGTCGGGTGGGCGAGTCCATCAGTGGCCAGCGTGCTCCATTGAATCGTGTGATTCCGTTCCGCTGTCTGACGGAGCAACGGACAGTGTGAACTCCGCGGTATGGACCTTGTCATCAAGCCGGAATTGAATGTATGAACGGTACTGACCGCGCTCGGTGAACGTGACGTCAAAGGCAGTGGTATTTGGCGCACCTGAATCGTGCTCGTGCCCCCCGGTGTCATGTACGGGGTGAACGTGCATGTAGGACTTGGTAGCTGTCGAGATCACGACGGCGTGTCCCATCGCACCCAGATACGGTTGAAGCCGCGGTTGCGGGGTGGTCGCCGGGGTGCGATTCACGGTGAGTGTGATCCGTGTTGGTTCGCCGACAACAATGGGGTCGTGCGCAATGGTTGTGGTCAGTCCGTCGATTCGGCTGACCGTCGACGGCTCAGGAAGTGGCTTTGCGCGAACCGGTCCACCCGCTATCGACAGTGTGGAACGGACCGTCGCCGGCGACGAACCTTTCGGATCGACGTCCACGTACAGGAGATACTTTCCCGGCTCGGCAATCGTCAGCGGGACGCTCCATCGCCCGGACGATCCGAGACGCGGGTGGAGATGCTGGAACCCGGTCAGGTCATCTCGAACGATTATCAGGTGCGACAGGCGTTGATGGCGTCGTTGAAACGATGTGATAGCGCGCCCGTCGGCATCGCGCACGCTGAACGTCAGCTGCGAGGTTCCCGGCGCGCGTGACCTGTCGCCGCTGATGTCAAGTGTTCGCGCTTCCGTCGTGGTGTTGTCCGAGTGGGTTACAGCCTGGCCAACGACGTATCCGGCCACCACCACAAGCAGCAGCCCAACGCTGAACGCGGCAAGCCGTGTGAGTGCCCTCGATGTCACTGCTCGGCCACCGCATATCCAGCACGTTCGACCGCCTGCGCTATTGCGCTGGCGTCGACGCTGCCATCGTGAATGACCGTCAATCGCTTCGCGTCCAGGTCAACGGATGCGTCGGTAACGCCATCGAGTACCAGAACCGTCTCTTCCACTGACTGTGCGCAGTTCGAGCAGGTCATGCCATTCACCGTGAATTGCTGGTCCATCTGATCCACCTCTTCTGGTCTGCAGCGGGAGTTCGGCCTGAACTGTATCCGACGAGGCAAACGACGCACTGGCCGGTCCGTGCGTGACCGTCCCGCTTGTCAGACTCCAGTGGTTGTGGCTGCAGGCGAATCACCGGAACAGTGGGTGCTCCGGCACATGAATGGCGGTGCGGGTGCGGGGCCGATCGAGTGCCGCGGCTGCCGCGCCCTCACAATGATCCGGGCGCTGCTGGACTGCGTTCTGCACCAGCATTTCGGGGCGCGGCCTGGAGACGGAGTGGAGTGCCTGTCGACCGACCTGCTCTCGGGGGTTGACTGTGATTGTCGAGCCGTTCACGCCGGTCAAGCGGACCCCGCCGTCGGCGGCACAGTCGTCATTCCGGCTGGTGTGACTACCGGGTGGGCACGCGCAGCAATCTCGGCGTGCGCCGAGGTTGGTATCGACCAGCGTTCGACAGGTACCTACTACACCGCAGGCGATGTTGCACGACACCTTGTTGAGCAGGCGTTCGAGATTGCACCTCCGGATGGCACGCGGCAGCTCGTGCTTGATCCAACCTGTGGAGGAGGGGCTTTCCTTACCGCTGCTGCCGAGGTGCGTCACGCCCGGGGCTGGGATCAGCCCGAACGTGGCCTGTGCGGCATCGATCTGTCGCCGATTGCAGTTGCGGCCGCGCGGAGCGG
>CAYNNW010000338.1:0-3044 GCA_964398435.1 uncultured Gaiellales bacterium
ATCTCGCGCCCTGGAACACGGCGCGCACCACCCTCGCCTGGCAGGCTGACCGCGATCGTCCGGCGGCGTACCAGGGCCTGCTCTGGCTGGCGGTGGGGGCGCTGTCCGGGATGTTCCTCGCCCGCGACCTGGTGATCTTCTACGTCTTCTTCGAGCTGATGCTCATTCCGTATGTGCTGCTCATCGCCGGCTGGGGCGGTCCGCGCCGTCGCAGTGCGGCGGTGACGATGCTGATCTATACATTGCTGGGCAGCCTGACGATGCTTGCAGCGATCGTGGCCGTGGGAATTCACGCCGGTTCGTTCAACATCCAGGGAATTGCCGACCTGGTTGCCGACGGATCGATTGTCCTGCCGGACTGGACGCTGGCAGCATTTCTGCTTGCATTTGCGATCAAGGCGCCGCTGCTGCCATTCCACAGCTGGCTCCCCGCGGCGTACCGGCAGGCGCCTTCAGAGGTCGCAGCTCTATTGAGTGGCGTCGTCTCCAAGGCCGCGGTGTTCGGGATGCTTGCGATTGTTCTGCCGCTGTATCAGCCGCAGCTCGCCGGTCGCTGGAGCGAGGCAATCATCTGGGTGGGCCTGGTCGGCATGGTGTACGGAGCCGTCGCTGCGTTCCGGCAACCCGACGCTCGAGGTGTGATTGCCTATTCAAGCCTTGCCCAGATGGGACTGATCAGCGCTGGCGTCGGCGCGTACCTCGGTGACGGCGGCAGCCAGGCTGTTTCGGGTGCCGTGCTGCAGTCGATCAATCACGGCGTGATTTCTGCGGCAGCATTTCTGCTCATAGGCACGCTCGAGCATCGAACAGGCACCGGCATGCTGTCGCGCTGGGGATCGCTGGCGATTGGCCGACCAATGCTTGCCAGCTTCACGCTGCTTGTCGGTATGTGCGCGCTCGCCGTTCCGGGTTCCAGCGCCTTTGCGGGCGAGCTGCTGGTACTGACAGGGGTCTATCGAGGTGCATGGGAGCATGCCTGGATCTGGGCCGCCATTGGCGGTGTTGGAGTTGTTGGCGCGGCTCTGTACTCGCTGCGGCTGATTTCAGCCATCCTGCACAGCCCGCGCGCCGATGCCGGTGGCGAGTTTCCGATTGTCGATGCAACAGATGATGGACAGGCCTCGCAGGTCGCTGTCCGGGCAGGCGGGGATCTTGGCTGGCGCGAAGTCGGTGCCCTTGCTCCACTGCTCATCGCACTGGTGGTCCTCAGCCTCTCACCGAACCTGCTTCGCTCGGCGATGAACGACCGTCCGGTTACGATTGAACGGTTGTCCAGCGAGATGGATCAGCGAATTGAGGAAGCAGAGATGACGCACGATGGTGGCCTGCCGGCGTACTCTTCGGCCGGCTCGGGGGTGGCCGATGACCATTGATCCGCCAGCCATTTCGTGGGTTGCAATCGCGCCTGAACTCGTCACCGGTGGCGGTGCCGTAGCGGCGCTTCTGTTTGCTTTGGCCGGAGACCGGGTGTCGCGCGCACTTGCTCCGCTGCTTGCCGTAGCAGCACTGCTCGCCGCAGGTGTGTTGACGCTGACGCTGGGCGACGTTGCGCACGTGGCTGCCTGGGAGGGGCAGATCGACTCCGATCCCCTGGCCTCGGCAACGCGGCTGCTGGCGATTGGCGGAGGGCTTGTCGCCGCGCTGACCTGGTGGATCGGTGGGCCAACGAACGATCGCCGCGACGCGGAACGAACGTCGCTTCTGCTCGGGGCAGTGTGTGGAATGGGGCTGCTGGCAAGCGCCGGATCGCTGGTGACTGTCTTTATTGGAATTGAGCTGCTCTCGATCTGTCTATACGTGCTTTGTGCGCTCGAGCCAGAGCGCGCAACTTCGCTGGAATCAGGATTCAAGTACCTGGTCATCGGTGGTGTGGGCAGTGCGCTGCTGCTCTACGGAACGGCGCTGGTCTACGTTGCCACCGGGTCATTCGAGCTGGCGGCCATCGGTGAGGCTGCCGATCGGGGCCCGCTGCTTGTTGCGGGTGCGGCGCTGATCGTCGTGGCGTTCCTGCTCAAGACCGGTACCGCACCGTTGCACTGGTGGGTACCCGATGTCTATGACGGTGCCCCGACACCCGTGACCGCGTTCATGGCAACGGCAACCAAGGCGGTCGCATTCCTGGCCCTGATGCGCATCGCGCTCACCGCGCTGTTGCCAGAGGCAGGAATCTGGGAGCCGGTAGTCGGCGCTGCGGCCTGCGCCACCATTCTCCTTGGAAACCTGGGTGCGGTGAATCAGCGATCGTTGAAGCGTCTGCTGGCCTGGTCGAGCGTGGCACAGGCGGGCTACCTGCTGATCGGCGTCTATGCCTGGCGGACCAACGGAATTGCGGCACTCGTACTGGCGTTGGGCATCTACGTGTTGATGACAGGCGCTGCCTTCCTTCTGCTCATGGGATTCGAGCGGCGAATCGGCCACGCCGTGACCTTGGACGATCTGCGCGGACGTGGCTGGGTGAGCTCGGCTCGCGTCGGGTGGATCGCGGCCCTTCCGGGGATTGCGCTGACCATCTGCGCGCTGTCGCTTGCCGGGCTGCCGCCATTGCCCGGCTTCGTTGCCAAGCTAGGATTGTTCGATGCCGCCATTAGGGGCGACGCCGCGTGGCTGGCTGTTGTTGGCGCGATCGGCAGCGCCGTGAGCATGGTCTACTACATCAAGATTCCATTCGCGCTGTACGTGCAGTCGCCAACTGCCGGAGCTGCCCCCGAGGCGGAAGACCACTCGCGCCCTGCGGCGGGCGAACTGGGGCTGTTGGCGTGCGGCTCTCTGCTGGTGCTTGCCGGCCTGGTGATCGCAATTGCGCCGGGCAAGGCGATTTCCTGGTCGTGCGACGCGCGGGGGCTACTCGCATTTGAACAGCGAGCCTCCGGAGGCTGCGCCGGGCAGATTGCATCGAATGGCTCTGACCGTCCATCCGAAATCGTGCAGCCAGCCACCGGACAGTAGTCCGTTCGGACTACAGCACGGTCGATCTGGTGAGCGGCGACTCACTTTCTGCAATTTGGCCGCACGCCGTCGAATTCCACTGCTGATGCCACTCGCGT
>CAYNNW010000339.1:0-3039 GCA_964398435.1 uncultured Gaiellales bacterium
TTGAGGTAATGTTGAACAGTCGCCCACGAATGTAAGCCTTGCCCGACTTCGTGCGCACGGTCTCGTGCAGCTTCTGCATGAACACGTTCAGGTTCACCGGGGGAGCGGTTCCACCGACGGTCAGCGCAATGGTCTTGGTTCCGGCCGGGGCCGCACCGCCTGCAGCGGGCACCGCCGCGGCTCCGCCTCCCGAATACTCGGTAATGGTGACGTGCGAGAGGCGCGCAAGTTCCTCGATCTCAAGCTGCGCTTCAGCGAGTGAGTCTCGCTGCGGAATCGCAACCTTTGAGACGACGTACTTTGCCAGTGGCTCCTTGGTTTCCTTTGGCTTCTGCTGTACCTGGGCCAGTTCCTGCTTCTTGGCTTCGAGGTCCTTCTGGGCCTGCGCATAGCTGGACTTGGACGTCTCAACTTTCGAGACGGCAGCCTTCCACTTCTGCGAGTAGGTGAGATAGCCGGAACCTGCTGCCAGGACAATGACGAGCAGCAGCGCAACGACGCGGATGTCAGTTCCGGATGAGCTCATGACGATGCGCCTTTCATCGAGCCGCTCATGCTCTCGAACGAACTTGGCTTGGCAGCTTCAGCTTCTGCCTGCTTTTTCTTTTCAGCTTCTTCTTTCTTCTTCTTGTCAGCTGCCGCTTTCTTCTTGAGCGCGTCCTCGTAGCCAGGTGATGGCTCGAGCGCAATCGAGCTCGCATCGGAACTGATCTGCGAATTGTTGGAGACCGGCTGAGCCCCACTGGGTGTTGCGGTCGTTGGATCTGTCACGACTGCTGTCATCGTGAACTTGCGCCAGATGCCCTTGTTGGTCTCCACGTTTTCGAGCTCGCCCTGAATCGCGGCGTCGTCAAACATCCGTGATGCGTTCAATCGTGCTCGAAGCGCCATTACCGTCTCGATCGAGTCGGCGATGCCGGTGACCTTGATGGGGATGCTTCCGGCTGGTGCACCCGTTGCTGGGGTGACTCCACCTGCGCTCGCATTCGTTCCACCGATGGCGATCGAGTCGTAGAACAGGTGCCCCTTCGGCCGAAGCGCACGAACCTCACGCGCAATTGCCGTGATCGGCTGACGCTTGTTCAATGCGACGAGCACCGCCTGGCTGGCAGCCTCGCCTGCACCGCTGTACCCCTTGCGCTGACCGGCGGCGTTGATCTGGGCCTGCACGTTCCCCATCTCGGTCTTTGCCTTGTTGGCATCTGCATCCAAGGTCGTGGCCTGTTCGTTCATTGAGCTGATGCGCCCAAAGGCAAAGAACAGCGCAATACCTATGACAACGAGCCCGCCGCCGATGATGCCGATGGCCATCGTCGTCTCAGAACTTGGACCGGCGCCCGGCGTCTTGGCAACCTTTGCTGCCGCTGGTGCGAGATTGACCGGCTTCATGCAGCATCCTCCATGGCCAGTCCGATTGCAGTGCCATAACGTGGGACGTCAGCTCCCAGCGAATCGACGGAGCCGACCTCCAACCGTGAGGATGGGTCAAGCACCGAGACCGGAATTCCCAGCGTTTGCGCAAATCGTGCGTCGAGGCCCGTGAATGACGCGCCGATACCGCTGATAACCACGTGCCCCACGCGCAATGATCCGCCGGTGGTATGCGCAAAGTAGTCAAATGACGTACGGATCTCAGATGCCACCTGGTCGGCTACGAACTGCATGACGCGCCGAGCGTCGGTGTATGGGTCGCCGGCAACCTCGGTGCCACCGGGTGCAACAACTCCGGCGTCCCGTGCAACGCGTTCAGCGTCGAACTGCGTCCAGCCGAACTGCTCAGCCATCGTCTGTGCGAACACGTTGGCGCCGTACGGAATGATCCGGGTGAACTCGCAGATGCCGTCGCGCGCAACGATGACGTTCGTCAGTGTCGGACCGACATCGCAGAATGCAATAACTTCGGGCCCCTCATGACCGGCAGCCTGCATGTGCTCACGTGCACGGGCAAGGCCGGAGCGCATGACCGCAAACGCTGCGATGTCAACACGTGCAAGCTTGAGACCGGCCGCCTCGATCGCGTCCCGGAACTTCTCAACGGACTCGCGGTACGACATCACCAGTACGTGCCGCTGCTTTTCAACACCCGTGTCGTCCTTGAAAACATCCATCGAGTGGAAGTCCCAGACGGCTTCCTCGATCGGAATCGGCAACGTGTCCAGCACCTGCATGCTGATCATGTCGCGGAGCTCTTTCTTCCGCTTGATCCGCGGCAGCTCGATCGGGCGCGTGATGGTGCGCTGGTTCGCCATCCCGATGGCGACCTGCTTGACCTTGAAGCCTGCCTCCGCCCAGAACGTGCGGAGCTCGGTGGCAAGGCGGTCAACATCGACAACCTCACCGTCAGCCACGATCCCGTGCTCAAGATCGCGCGTTGCAGTGCGAGCGATGACGTACCGCTTGCCCTTTGCACGCAGCTCGACGGCCACCAGTGCGGTGGGCGTGATCTCAAGTCCGATTGGAAGTACAGCCATGTTGTGGCGGTCCCCTACTGGGTCGTGTTCCGGGTGCTGGTATCGGCCGGGCCGATCTGCCACTTGAGCCAGGAACTGTCAAGCAGAATGACGTGCAAAATGACTATGTGTCATATTGCTAAGACTGCAATAGATTCGAAATGGTTCCCGGGCCAGTGCCGAGCTGAGCCCGCACACACTCACACCACTAATTCAGGGTCAGGTACCAGTGCAGGATGTCGGCCCCGAAGAACCAGCCGGTCAATGCTCCAAGTGAGAGGAACGGCCCGAACGGACTCGCGACTTTCCGCCCTTTCGACACGCCATGCGTGGCAAAGATGACCAGCGTTGGCACCATGCCGTAGACGAACGACGAAAACAGTGCCACCACCACCGGCGCTCCGAGGAAGGCCCCCATCATGGCAGCCATCTTGACGTCGCCCATGCCCATTCCACCCGGCTTGATCAATGCGGTTATCAGCAGGAACAGCCCCGCCAGAAATCCTGCGAGTGGATAGTGCCACCAGTCGTGCGGATCGGCCACGATCGCAGCTGCCACCCCGATCGGAATGCCGGGCAGGCTGAGCAC
>CAYNNW010000340.1:0-3036 GCA_964398435.1 uncultured Gaiellales bacterium
GATGGTCGCCGTCAACTTCGATCGGAAGCGGCCGGAGACGCTGCTCGACCTGTCGCGCGTCGAGGAGCTCACGCTCATCGGCACCTCAGCGCCACAGCCTGGAATCGCCACGACATCGCTGCGACTGGGGGCGTGTGTGACACACGAGACAATCGTCACGCAATACGAAGCAGAGCTTCCAGCCCTGGCTGCGGCGTGTCGCACCGTCGGCTCGCCGCAGATTCGAACGCGGGGCACGGTGGGCGGCAACGTTGCAAATGCGTCACCGGCCGGCGACTCGGTGGCGCCACTCGTCTGCCTGGACGCAACGGTCGAAGTTGCCTCGCGCGATCGAGGCGTACGCCACGAGTCGATTTCCCGGTTCATTACTGGACCGGGCGCAACCACCCTTGCGGCCGACGAGCTGCTCACCGCAGTTCATGTGCCGATTGCTGCGGGACCACAGTTCTTCGGCAAGGTGGGGACCCGTAATGCAATGGTGATAGCCGTCGCGTCACTGACGATGACGATGGATCTGGATGCACGGACCGTTTCAATGGCGGCTGGATCAGTCGGTCCGACCATCGTTCGGCCACGCGATTCGGAGCAGTGGATCACGGCCGAACTGACGACGCTCGGATTGTGGGAGGGCGCAATCGCCGCAAATGCCCCGGCAGAGCTGCGCGCCGAGCTGGGACGCCGGGTTGCCGCCGAGATCACTCCGATCGACGATGTGCGCGGCACGTCTGCGTACCGCAGGCATGCAGTTGGCGTGCTTGCCGGGCGCATGCTTGGCTGGTCATGGAACGAGCTGGCTGGACGCCAGGTAACGATCGACTGAAGTAACGATCAAACCCCCGGGGAGCGATCAGATGCGAGTCACGTTCAATGTGAATGGCACTCAGTGCGATGTTGACAATGTCGGCACTGACGAGAGCCTGCTGCGGATGCTGCGCGACCGCATGGGACTGTACGGCTCCAAGAATGCCTGCGAGCAGGGCGAGTGCGGATCATGCTCGGTGTTGGTCGATGGCACGCTTGCCTGCTCCTGTCTGATCGCGGCTGGGCAGGTCAATGGCCGAACGGTCACGACGATCGAGGGCGTCTCAGGCGACGAACCCGGTGACTGCGATCACGTCCAGCGCGCGTTCGTCGATGCCGGCGCCGTGCAGTGCGGATTCTGCACTCCCGGCCTGATCGTGACGGTACGCGACCTGCTGTCGCGTGACAGCTCACCCGACGATGCAACCATTCGCGAGGCGCTCGCCGGCAACCTCTGCCGATGCACGGGCTACACCAAGATCATCGATGCCGTCCAGCTGGCAGCGGCACGCCGCAACGCCGCGGCAAGCGGGAACACGGAGGGCGCTCGATGACCGCTGACACGGAAACCCACCACGTCGTTCGTGTGCCTCGCGGTGTAGGCGAAACCGTCGAGCGCGAGGACGGCATTCCCAAGGTTCGTGGGGAGTTTGTCTACTCGTCTGATCTCGAGGCCGACGGAATGCTCTGGGGTGCGACCGTTCGCAGTCCGCATCCGCACGCGCGAATCGTCAATATTTCGACCGACCGGGCGCGGGCGCTGGACGGCGTATCAGCCGTCCTTGTTGCCGACGACGTTCCAGGCAGAAAGCTCTACGGCCTGGAGGTCATCGACCAACCAGTCCTGGCCTGGGATCGTGTGCGCTACCAGGGTGAAGCCGTTGCAGTCGTTGCCGCTGACGACCCGGATACGGCTCGTCGCGCGGCCGCGCTCGTCGACGTTGAATGGGAGATTCTTGAGCCGGTCGCCGATGCTGCGACAGCGATTGTGGACGGCGCCCCACGGCTGCATCCCGATGGCAATGTCACGCGTGCCGTCACCATTCGCCACGGCGATGTCGAGGCAGTGCGGGCGCAGTGCGAGCGCGACGGCGAGCAGCTGACGATCATCCGCGACACCTATGACGTTGGCATGCAGGATCAGGCGTTTCTCGGGCCAGAATCCGGAATGGCCGTTCCAGACGGTGCGGGCGGAGTTGATCTGTACGTGTCGACCCAGTGGCTGCACGTCGACCGCGATCAGGTGGCTGCAAGCCTTGACCTCGAGCCCGAGCAGGTTCGCATTACGCTGGCTGGAGTCGGAGGAGCGTTCGGCGCACGCGAGGATCTGTCGATGCAGATTCACTGCTGCCTGCTGGCACTTCGCACTGGCAAGCCGGTCAAGATGCAGTACTCGCGCGAGGAATCATTTGTCGGCCACGTGCATCGGCACCCCGCCCGCATGGAATACGAACATGCCGCCAACGAGCGCGGCGAGCTCCGCTGGGTTCGCGCGCGGCTGCTGCTCGATGGCGGCGCATACGCCTCAAGTTCTCCTGCCGTGGCGGGCAACGCGGCCTGCTTTGCGGTGGGGCCATACGAGGTGCCGGCAGCAGAAATCGACTGCACGGTTGCGTATACCAACAATCCTCCCTGCGGAGCGATGCGCGGATTCGGCGCCGTACAGACGTGCTTCGGATACGAATCGCAGATGGATCGCATTGCACACACGCTCGGAATCGATCCCCTTGAGATCCGCCGCCGCAATGCAATGTCGACGGGCAGCTCCATGCCAACGGGGCAGACAGTGGATGGCCCGGCGCCCGTTGTTGAGTTGCTTGATGAGCTGGCGCGAGCACCCCTCCCTCCGCCGCGGCCCGGCAACGGCGAGCTCGGATCGCTGGAATTGGACGCCACGCTCCCCGGGGGAGTGGCCGGGGTTACCCGCGGTGAATCGGTGGTACGCGGCGTTGGCTACGGCCTGGGGTTCAAGAACATCTGCTTCGCCGAGGGATTTGATGACTACTCCACGGCACGGGTGCGACTCTCAGTGGGCGCAGATGGACAACCGCACGTACTTGTTCACTCGGCTGCGGCCGAAGTTGGGCAGGGTGTTGTTGGTGTGCAGCAGCAGATCGCCCGCAGCGAACTCGGAGTTGAGCAGGTCTCGGTTGCGCCCGCTGACACGCGCGTCGGATCTGCCGGTTCGTCGTCTGCAAGTCGCCAGACGTGGATGACCGGCGGTGCAGTCCAGGG
>CAYNNW010000341.1:0-3030 GCA_964398435.1 uncultured Gaiellales bacterium
ATGCCGGTCGAATCAGCTCCGCCAATCTGGACGGCGTCGAAGACCGGTTCACCAGCCGCACTGGTCGCAACAGCGCCAGCGGCAAGTACTGCACAGAGGCAGCTGAGCAGTTGTCGGAGATGTCGGACAGGCATGGTCATGATCTACCGGTTCACCTGCGCAGATCGGCACGTCAACAAGCCCGCTTGAATGGCCCAGAGCAACGAGGACGTGGTGCAAGTGGTGGGGCGTGGCCGGTACGATGCAGTTCACGTGTCATCGCCCCCCCGAACAGCCCCCACCCGCCGGGTTCATCGCTTCAGCGCCGTGCTCATGGTGCTGCTGCTTGTTGGCGGCTGTCTGGCCCTGTCGTGGTGGATGACGGGGCCTGCGCCGAAATCGGTCAATCGTGGCACCACGGGGCAGGCACCGCCGCTGGTGCTGCCGTCGAACGTCGGGGCAGATGACCCGATGCGTCGCGCTGCCGATGATCTGTCGCGCGGGCGCGTCGTGCGTGCGAGGCGGCAGTTCTCGCGGCGTGCTGCCGAGAATCAGAACGATCCGATGCCGCAGGTGGGAATCGCCCTGACCCGCTGGAACGGAATGGGCGCGGCCGCAGTTGTCAGGGACCTCGAGCAGTTGAAGCGCGAATATCCCGAGAGTCGATGGGTAGCGCTCCACCTTGGACTGGCACGGCTGTTGGCAGGAAATCAGGTCGCGGCGATGAACGACTTCCGCTCGACCAGAAATGAAGCGCGCGCGGCCGGTGAGTATGAAATTGCTCGTCGAGCAGACGATTTGCTGCATCCCACACTGGCGCCCGGCTATCCGGTCCCGCTCGTTGAAGCGCGCGATGATGCTCCAGCGACGGTCACCAGAGCGGTCGCCGGAATGCGATCCGCGATGGTCGCCGACGATCGACGCGCTGCAGCAACTGCTGCAGCTGCAGCGTTGAAGCAGGCATCATCGTCAACATCGTCGGTTGATGACGTGAGCACGCTGCGGGCTTTGGCTGCGGCTGCCATGTGGGACAAGGACGAGCCCGAAGCGCAGCTGGCTCGGATTGCTGCCGTCATGCGGGCCTCGCCGGGACGCGCCGATATCGCGCTCCAGCATGCAGTGATTCTGCTGTGGAATGGCAAGCGCACCGATGGCGTAGCCAGCCTTCGCAGGGTGGCGGTCCGGACACGGGGATCGGCCCGGAATCGGCGGGCTTCGCAACAGGCACAGGCAGTCCTGAATCTGGTCGGTTCCGGTCGTTCGGCAAAGCCCGGTACCGCGGCTCAAACCACCGATTCATAGCGTACGTCATCGAAAGCTGACGATTCTTTCGTTACCTTGTAGAAGCTCGACGTTGAGCATCAGATACACCGCGGGAACCAGCCGATCGCGGGTACCGTCCTATTGGGGCTGATGCCCAGGAGGATGAACCATGACGTCGATGCTGACCACAGAACAGACCCTGCCAACGCCGACCGAGGCGCCGCGCCGTCGCATGCGACGACCAGCTCGCAGCGGCCCACAGCAGCAGCTTCACCGCGCATCAAACGACGGACTCGATGCATACCTGCAGGCGATCGGCCAGCACAAGCTGCTGTCAGCAGCCGAGGAGATCAGCTTGTCAAAGCGGATTGAGCAGGGGGATCTGGCGGCACGCAATCGCATGATCGAGGCGAACCTGCGCCTGGTGGTGTCGATCGCCAAGTCATATCGCGGGCAGGGACTTCCGTTTCTCGACCTGATCCAGGAGGGAACGCTTGGTCTGGTGCGCGCTGTGGAGAAGTTCGACTGGCGACGCGGATACAAGTTCTCGACCTATGCGACCTGGTGGATCCGTCAGGCGGTCGCACGGGCCGTATCCGACAAGGCGCGAACGATTCGACTTCCCGTCCATGTGATCGAGCGTCAGCAGAAGGTTGCTCGAATCGGGCGGAAGCTCCAGGGCGAGCTCGGACGCGAACCCTCCATCGACGAACTCGCCGAGGCAACGGGCGTCGCAGCGCAGGAGATCGAGTACGTGCGGTCAATGCTGATTCCGCCGATGAGCCTCGATATGCCGGTGGGCGAGGGCGAAGACAACGGCTTCGCCCAGTTCATCGCCGATGATTTTGCGGAGCGGCCGGAGGATGCAGCAACGGTTGACGAGGTCCGATCGGGCGTCGCACGGTTGCTGGCAAGTCTGACGCCCCGGGAGCGCGAGGTGATTGAGCTGCGGTTCGGTCTCGCCGGACAGGCACCGCGAACCCTGGAACAGGTTGGGGCACTGATGGGGATGACGCGCGAGCGTGTGCGGCAGCTGGAAAAGCAGTGCCTTGCTCGCCTGGAGGCACTGCCTGAAGCGCACGCACTGCGCGACGCGGCTGCGTAGAAGGGGCGTACGAGCGTAATTGCGCGTGGGTGAACCTGCTTGGATGCTCATGTTCGCGGGATTCGCGGCCGATAGCGGAAGGAGCGTCGTGCGAGACGTGTGCCCGTATGGGGTTCGCGTGTCGCGCGACCGGTTGATGTTGCCCGACTTCCGATTGGAGAGACCGCCGTGTCCTCGCGAAGCAGCAGGTTCATTCAGAGCGACCCGATCCAGACCCTGCATCACTGCATGCGACAGGTTCGATCGCTTGGAGCCAGCGACCTCCACCTCAAGGCAGGGGGGCCGCCCTACCTGCGACTGAATGGCGAACTGACGCCGATACCCGGCATGTATTCGCTGTCCGAGGACGAGGTCGTTCGAATCGTTCGCGAACTGTGTGCGCGAACACCCGATCGGCTCGCCGAGTTCGATGCAGTTGGCGAGGCCGATCTGTCGTACGAGCTGTCGGGCTGTGCCCGCTTTCGTGTCAACATCTTCCGCCAGCGTGGCAGCACCTCGATCGCGCTGCGTGTGATTGCGAACGAAGTTCCTCGACTGGCAGATCTCAACGTCCCGGCTGTGTTGGAACAGTTGGCGATGGTGCCACGTGGTCTCGTGTTGCTGACGGGTGCCACCGGATCGGGCAAGACGACGACGCTTGCCGGAATGATCGATTACATCAACGAGCACGATGCCCGGCACAT
>CAYNNW010000342.1:0-3004 GCA_964398435.1 uncultured Gaiellales bacterium
AGCACGCTGCTGACGAACTCGAACGTCGTGCGCTGGTAGTAGTCGAGACCGCGTACCAGGCGCGGATTGATCACATACTCAACGCCAGCGGCATCGAGTAATGCACAGACCTGTGCAAAGTGGCTGCGACACTCGTCGCACAATGCATCCTGGATTGTTGGGGCATCTGCCAGCACTGTCTGGGTCTGTTCGTGCTTTGAATCGAACGTACGCAGCGGGTTGGTCGCCAGGCGATCCCGATCTTCAGGGTGAATCTGATCGAGCCGGGTGTCCAGCCAGCGCACCAGCTCCGCGCGATAGGCCGGACGGCAGGCGCTGTCGCCGATGCTGTTGAGCTGCAGTACGACTCCCTGCAATCCCAATGATCGTATTGCACTGTCTGCGGTGGCGATCAGTTCGGCGTCTGCTTCGGGCAGCTCGCTGCCAATGCACTCGGCTCCGAACTGGACGTGCTCGCGGTACCGCCCCTTCTGCGGCGCTTCATAGCGGAACATCGACGCCGTGTAGAACATCTTCACGGGCTGCGGCTCGCGATGCATGCCGTGATTGACATACGCGCGCACTACCGGGGCCGTTCCCTCGGGACGGAGTGTCAGTGACCGCCCACTCCGGTCCTCGAACGTGTACATCTCCTTGCCAACGATGTCAGTGCCCTCGCCGACACCGCGCTGGAACAGCGACGTTGATTCGAACATTGGCGTCTCTATGTGGCCGTATCCCGCGGCAAGGAACACCGAGCGAAGGCGTCCGACCACGGCAGCCCGAACGCGCAGGTCCGCAGGCAACAGATCGCGCGTCCCACGCGGTACCTGGAATTGTGTGGTCATCGGGTCACCGCCACGCGCATCAGGTCTGTGCCAGTTGGCGAAGGAACGGGTTCAGTCGTCGCTCGCGACCAACGGTCGTCTGTTGACCATGGCCCGACAGAACCAGCGTGTCGTCATCGAACCAATCGAGCAGTCGTGCGAGCGAGGCAGCCAGCGTTGCGGGATCCGCATGG
This sequence comes from uncultured Gaiellales bacterium, assembly GCA_964398435.1. GTDB lineage: Bacteria > Actinomycetota > Thermoleophilia > Gaiellales > SKUG01 > CAYNNW01. Next base: position 1,001 of record CAYNNW010000342.1, read on the forward strand.
GGCAGGTCGCTGCGACCGATCGAGTCCTTGAACAGAACATCGCCAACCAACAGCAGGTTGGCGGCGCCAGTCAGGGGAGCGCCATCCAACGACACGGGTGTTTCGAGCTGCACCGGCTCGCAGGCGGCAAATGCGATCGTTCCCGGGCTGTGCCCCGGCAGGTGAACACAGCGCCAGCTCGACCCCAGGAACGACACCTCCTCGTCGGGCTCAACGAGGTGCTCGGCACTCCACGGTTCGATCAGCTCGCGCAGGGGAGCCGGTACGTACGGCGCAGGGTCTGCAAGAACCGGGGCCTCGATCGACGAGACGTACACCGGTGCTCCTGTGGCCTGGGCAACTGGAGCAACTGCACCAATATGGTCGAAGTGTGTATGCGTCACCAGGATCGCAGTGCAGGTCAGGCCGCGCCTGTCCAGCGCATCCAGCACCTGCTCGGGTGCGCCACCCGGGTCGACGACGATCGCATCGCTATTACCGTCACGCCAGATGATGTGACAGTTTGTACCGATCGGCGGCAGCTCGAGCATTGCCGCCCGAAGCGGCGGACGGCCCGAAGACTCGAGATCTGCTGAGTATTCACTCATCGCCCGTGCGCCCGCGTGACGAGGCCCGCTGGAAGCGCTTCCAGCGCATCCGCTCCATCCAGTGCAGCATCGGTGCAAATGCCACCGCAAACAGAGTCGCAATGGCAAACGAATTCAGGATTCGCTGCTCACTGCTCATGCCCTTGACGGAGCCGTTGAGGAAGTACTGAAGCACCAGGAACAGCACCCAGTACAGCGCAATCAATCGCAGCGTGCGCTTGATGCTCGGTTCGGGCACCGTCATCGGTCGGCGCTGCCCCCGGCGTCCCGCCGCAGATGCAGCGGATCGGGTCTGGACCGTTCGTTCACGCCGGACGGGGCGTTGTTTATTGCTGCGCCGCTCGGAGGGCGGCTGAATGTACTCGTGCTTGCGCGATCGGCGCTTGTTCTTCTTGGCCATGCGTGAAGGCTAGCCGATCAGCTGCACGTGATGCGTGCAGATCATTGAGCTTCCTTCCCAACGATGACCTGCCCGCCGGCAACAACGCACCGGATAGCCGGGGATCCGACGTGATAGGCAAGGTGGCGAATATCTGGCTGGTCGAAGATGACGAGGTCCGCGCGCATGCCCGGTCGCAATCGCCCGCAGATGTCATTGACGCCCAGTACCCACGCTGCGTTTGCGGTCGTTGCAGTAAGTGCCTCGGCCGACGACAGGCCGCACCCGAGCGTTGCCAGCGACATCGCAACGGTCAATGACTCGCCATATGAGCTTCCCGGATTGAAGTCGCTGGCAACTGCCACGATCGCTCCGGCATCCACCAGTGCGCGGCCTGGCGCCCAGGGGCGGCGAAGGAACAGTGAACTGAGCGGCAACAACACCGCGGCGACGTCGCTCGCTGCCAGCCGCTGCAGCCGGCCGTCGTCGGGGCGCAGCTCTTCCAGGTGGTCGACCGATCGAGCTGCCAGCTCGATGGCGAGATCTATGCCGCCTTGGTCACTGAACTGATCAGAATGCAGCCGAAGCATCAGCCCCGCGGCTCGGGCTGCCTGTAGGTATCTGCGGGTCTGTTCAGCATCGAACGATCCACGCTCCAGAAACACGTCGGCGCCCGTGGCAAGCCCTGCTTCGGCGGCTGCGACGATCGCGGGAATTCCAACCTGGTCAACGTACGAGTCGGCACCACCAGCAAAATCTGACGGCACGGTATGCGCAGCAAGCACGGTTGGCACGACCTGGATTCCCGTTGAAGGCGCCGCCTCGATCGCGGTCCGAAGGGACGCCAGCTCATGTTCGATCGTCAGTCCATATCCCGACTTTGCTTCGGCTGTCGTCGTGCCGGCAGCCAGCATCCAGCGGAAGTGACGATCAACCCGGTCCCGGGCAGTAGCTGGATCGTCGAGCAGCTGGCGCGTGGCCTGAACCGTGTTGTTGATCCCTCCACCTGCAGCGTGGAGTTGCTCGTACGACGCCCCC
>CAYNNW010000343.1:0-3001 GCA_964398435.1 uncultured Gaiellales bacterium
GCCGATGAGCGCGGCGGAGGTGCGCACGCTCGCGTGCAGGCACCGGCGACGCGCGAAGCGGCCCTGACGCGCAGCGTCAGAATCCGCGAACGCAGTGAGCGGATGGGGAGGGATTCGAACCCTCGGTACGGCTTAACACCGCACACACGATTTCCAATCGTGCTCCTTCAGCCAACTCGGACACCCATCCAGTTTCGGCGACGACCCCGGGAAGGAGGGGGAGGGATTTGAACCCTCGGGACGCCTAAACGCCCAACGGTTTTCGAGACCGCCCCGTTCGACCACTCCGGCACCCCTCCATGGTGGGGCCGTCGCCGAGCGGAGGAGGAGGGATTCGAACCCTCGAGGGAGCGAAATACCCCCTAACACCTTAGCAGGGTGCCGCCTTCAGCCACTCGGCCACTCCTCCGGTATCGCGCATCCTAGAGGTTCCGAACCCGCCTTGCAGCGATGCCCGGTTCGGGGATTCCCGGGTGCTACGCCGCACGTAAAGATCAGGCCGGAAGCCAGGTGATCGGATCCTCGCCGCGCTCGACAAGACGCTGATTAACCCGGGCAAAGTGGCCGCAGCCGAAGAATCCGTTGTGCGCAGAGAGCGGTGACGGGTGCGCGGCGGTCAGCACCAGGTGCCGCGTCGTATCGATCAGTCGCCGCTTCTCCTTGGCATGACGGCCCCACAGCAGGAAGATTGTTTCCTGCTCGCGACTGCCGAGGGCGCGGATGGCCGCGTCGGTGAATCGCTCCCAGCCGTGGCCGCGGTGCGAGCCGGCCTCGCCGGCGCGAACGGTCAGGGTTGCATTCAGCAGCAGCACTCCCTGGCGCGCCCAGCTTTCGAGATTACCGCTCCGCGGAATCGTTCCGCCCAACTCGTCCTGGATCTCCTTGTACACATTTGCCAACGACGGCGGAATGCGCACGCCCTCGGGAACGGAAAACGACAGTCCATGCGCCTGCCCCGGGCCGTGATACGGATCCTGTCCGACGATGACGACACGAACGGCCTCGAAAGGCACCAGATCGAACGCCCGGAAGATGTTTCGCCGCGGCGGAAAAACCGCGTGGCCGGCACGCTCCTCCTCCTGCAGGAACGTACGCAGCGCATCCATGTAGGGATCATCGAACTCTGCTGCCAGAACGCGGTGCCAGCTGGGGTCGATCCGCGGACGGCTCATTCGTACAGCGCCACGCCGCCCAGAATGACGTACATGGCTATCAACGCCAGGCCTTCCCAGATGTAGACGGCACCGTCGGTGGTGACCTGCCAGACGATCAGGGCTGTCAGTGCCAGCGCCCCGATCCACACCGGGTCCAGTGCGAAGGTCAGCTGGTGATCCAGCAGCATCGAGACAAGCACCAGCACAGGGAAGACAAACACGGCAATCTGCGCGACCGAGTTCTTGACGACTGACACCGCCAGCTCCGACTGGCCCTTGGCAGCCATCACAACGCCGACGACGTTCTCGATTGCGTTGCCAGCGATCGCGACAATCACCAGTCCAGCGAAGGCCTCAGACACGCCGAGCGCGTGGATGGCCGGTTCGAGCGTCCCGACGAACCACTCCGAGACAAATGCTGCCCCGACGCCTGCGACTGCCAGCAATGCAACCGAGACCGCCGCTGGAACCCGCGGCGCTGCGTGGTGGGCAGGATCGGCGTTGGCACCGCCGCGGATGTAGCTGAATGCCCAGCCCAAATAGACCACCAGTAGCGCCACAGCCCCGATCGCTGAGATTGCTTCGGTGTTGTCGGAGGCACGGTCGTTACTCGCGGTTGAGATTCCGAGTACGACGATGATGCTCGTCGCAAGCAGCATCAGCGTTGCGGTGTCGTTGGGCAGCCGCGGAGAGAAGCGCATGACGCCGTCGTTGGCGCGAATTCCGCCGGCCACGAACGCAAGGCCCAGGATCAGCAGGGCGTTGGCAAAGATCGATCCGACGACGGCAGTCTCGGCAACTGCCACCTGGCCGGCTTTGAGGGCGAAGAAGACAACGAACAGTTCGGGCAGGTTGCCCAGTGTTGATTGCATCAGGCCAGTTGCAGCGGGCCCAAACCGCTCGCCCAGCTGCTCGGTGGCGAACGAGACGAGCCAGGCCAGGCCGGCGAGGGCTACGGTTGCGGCAAGGAACGCCAACAATCCAGGGTCCGAGCCACCGTGGAGAACCCCGGCAGCGACGACCGCAACAACAATGATCGCGAGGGCGATGAGCTCGCCTTTTCGAAGTCCCAGCATGCGGGCGAACCTACCATGCCGGCGGGCGACAGCTGATGTCAGGCTGCAACGCTGGGCAGGTCTGATCCGCCAGTGACCGACGCAGACGGTGCGCTGTCCGCGCCACCGGGCAGCCAGGCCCGATTGAGGCCCGCCTGAATGTACAGCGGCCAGAACAGGTTGAGCACGATCAGCAGCACGCCGACTCCGTTGCGGGTCTGCGCCGACGGCGGAATCGCCGCATATCCCTGCACTGTTCGCACTCGGCTGGTGATGCGCATTGAGACGAATCGGAGCGCAAAGATTCCAACCGCAAGCCCGATGATCGTAACGAGGTACGACAGGCCGGAGGGAAGCCCTACCGCCTCAGCCACGAGCTGGGCAATGCCACCGCCGACAAGGCCGACAAGGATGGCAGTCTGTGCAAACCAGAATGCTGCCACGAAGATGACCAGCTCGAGGAATGGATTGACGCGACCCAGCTCGTCGTCCTCGACGGCCTGGCCGATGTCACGGAACTCGCGGTTGATCCGGTAGTACCACAGCAGTCCGTACAGTCCGAATGTAACAAGGCTGAACAGGAACAGTCTGAGCAACTGCTCGTAGCGGACGTTGACTCCCCGAACCTGAACGATAAATGACTTCACGGCTGCTCACCTCGCGAGGCGCACGCTCCGGGTGACACCCGGAGATGTTGGACTCAATCAACCCCGAAGGCCGGCCCCGGCTGCGGTTACTCGATCCGCAGCCGGGAGACCCCCACGGCGATCTTCTTACTGCTTTCCTGATCAG
>CAYNNW010000344.1:0-1864 GCA_964398435.1 uncultured Gaiellales bacterium
CCAGGCAGCGCCGTGCCACAGCCCGCCGAGAAACATGGTGATCATCAGGTTGCGCAGCGTCCGGACCTTGCCGCCGCGGCTGCCGCCCAGGGGGATGTACAGGTAGTCGCGCAGCCAGCGCGACAGGCTCATGTGCCAGCGGTTCCAGAAGTCGCTGGGGTTGAGCGCCTTGTATGGACTGTTGAAGTTCTGTGGGAAGCGCAGACCCATCAGCATCGCCAGCCCAACCGCCATGTCACTGTATGCCGAGAAGTCGAAGTACAGCTGGAATGAGTAGCCCAGCGCTGCTGCCCAGCTGCTGACAACCGTCAATTGGTCGTGGTGCTCCCACAGCCGGTCAACGTGTGTGGCCAGTGCGTTGGCCACCACCAGCTTCTTGAACATTCCGCAGACCAGGAAGAAGATCCCGATCGATGCCATGCGGCTTGTCAGCTTGGTATGCAGATTGCGCAGCTGCTCGTCGATATCGCTGTAGCGGACAATCGGCCCGGCGATCAGGTGAGGGAACAGCGCCACGAACGCTGCGTACTCCACGGGGTTCTGTGCAGGCTTGACGCGGCCCCGGTAGATGTCGATCGTGTACGACATCGAGTTGAAGGTGTAGAAGCTGATCCCGATCGGCAGCACGATGTCGTGCACGGGAACGCTGGCACCGCCTGGCAGCAGCCCAAGAATTGCATTGGCGGTCCCCTCGAAGAAACCGAGGTACTTGAAGATGCCGAGCAGGCCCAGGTTGAACGCCAGGGCGGCGACCAGGGCCCGCTTGCGCTGCACGTGCTCCGGGTGCTCGCTGAGGAAGCGCCCCGCCACATAGTCGACCGTTGTTGAGACCAGCATCAGCGGCAACAGCATCAGGCCGGTCGGAAACTCGAAGTACGAGTAGAAGATGTAGCTCGCAAAGGCCAGGAACCCAAGCCGGTAGACGGGCCGTCGGAACACCACCCACCAGCCCAGCAGGACCAGGGGCAGGAAGACGAGCAGGAATTCAACGCTGTTGAACAGCATCAGTCGTTCCCTCCAGACGAGGTGTCAGTCGATCGTTGTGTCCGGGAGCGTTGCAGTTGGGGCGAATCGGCGGCCAGGCGTGCCAGCACAGTGCGCGTCGTTCGTGATGACGGGTGAGCTCCGTCCAGCCATGCCTGCCCGGCGTCCGCCGTCGTGCCAAACGCATCGGTCGAGTAGTCGTGCAGTTCGAATCTGTAGCGCTTAGTAAGCGACTCGAGATAGCGTCGAACCGCAGCAATCCGTTGGGGCCGTCCGTCGTCGTCCAGCTCTGCTGAGAGCGCCGGGCTCATGGGCAGCAACACGATCACCGGCGTTACCCCGGCATCATTGGCGCGGGCCAACAGCTGTTCGAACAGGTGCCGCGTGCGTCGGTCCAGGCGCGATCCACTGGATCGGTAGAAGCCGCTGAACTCCTCGACCGTGCGGGCGACGCCGGCTTTGTGCATGGCTGGCGTCCGCATGATGCGCTTGTCTCGGGGACGGTCGAGCAACACGCCGTTGGCGCCGTACGGCCATGACGGAATTCGCTGGGCATTCCGCTGTGCTTCACGGTTGTGTGATGCCGGCGAGTAGCGGTGCCAGACCTGCCGGGCAGACAGTCCGACGGTCTGCATCGTCCAGAGCAGCTTTGAGATGTCGCGGGCGCTGGCAATGTTCCATTCACGCCGCAGCTGCCGCTGCGCGGACAGCCGCCGCTCGACGGCCCGGTCGCGTTCAGGAAGCGCTCCGTGGAATTGCTTCAGCAGCTTCGGTGCACCGCGGGTTCCCTGCCCGATCGCAGGTGCCCGGAAGCTTTCGGCCGTCAGGCCATAGACGAGAAGTGGTCGTGGCTGTCCGGGCCGGTAGTCGCGCATCAGCC
>CAYNNW010000344.1:1874-2993 GCA_964398435.1 uncultured Gaiellales bacterium
CAGGCGAATGCGTCAGCGATTTCCGTTGAGTACACAGCCGCGTTGAAGCCGGTATCGCCGGAACGTCCCCGTGCGGGGCGCGCCAGTCGCAGCTGCGCCGGGTCGTACTTCTCCATCCGGGAGTTTCCGAGCAGGGCAAAGTCAAGCGGTCGCGCCGACGGATCGGCGACCATCTTGAACTTCATCGGGGTCACTGGATCTGCAACGACCGGAGCAAGCAGCCGGTGGTCGAATGCGCCATATGGATTCGCCAGAAAGTTGGCGATGCCGACCGCGACCATCAGTGCAGCCAGCAACCCGAGAAACCATCCCACAAACGTGCGATCCGCCGGAGTCGCCTCGTCTGCGGCGTCGATATGAACGATCGCCGGTTTGACGTCGCGAGCTGATGCCGACGCTGACGCGGGCGCTGGGGACGCACCATCCTCGGGTGCGACCGCTGATCGTGATGGGGAGGAGGCGGTCATCCGACCGGTTGATCCTAGTCGTCCCGCCGGCTCAGGCCCGGCAGTTGCCGTGCTCCTGACCCGAGATGGTCAGGCCCCTGGCCCTGATCGTTGCCTTCGACGCGTGCTCCAGACAGCAGTAAGCCCCCGCGGATGCGAGGGCTTACGGGAAGTGGGCCGTGAAGGGATCGAACCTTCGACCTTGTGATTAAGAGTCACCTGCTCTGCCAGCTGAGCTAACGGCCCGTGAGCATCGGAACCCGCCGTACACGGCACGTTCCGCGGCGGACATGTTACCAGCGTGGCGCTGAACTTGGATCCGGTTGGTCCGGCTCGGGGATATTGGCAGCCGAATCGACCTGCGGGGCGTGCGGCCTGGCGACTTCCCCCCGCACGGGTGTCTCGGGCATGACTCGGATCACTCCACCGGACGGCGACGTGGTCGTTGCCCCGCCGTCGCTGCGAGCCGGAGGCGCCGTGGCGCTGGGATCGGGTGCCTGTGGTGCAGCAGTCGCGTCGTCCACGCCCGGAGGGGCCGCGTCGGCAGGCGCGGGTTGCAGGGCTGTGGAACTACCACTCTCCACGGCCGCGTCGTCGGCCAGGAGTTCCTGCTGTGCGCGGGCGATGTCGCTCATTCGTGCCTGCTCAATGGCGCGCCCAACCGTTCGTGCTG
>CAYNNW010000345.1:0-2992 GCA_964398435.1 uncultured Gaiellales bacterium
CAGCCACGCGGCCTGACAACGGCACCCGGCACACGCCGCGGATCGAACAGCGGCGATGAGGACGGAGCAGAACCCTGGCTGGATCGGGCCGCAAGAAACCGCTCGCGCACCAGTTCGACCACCTCGTCATGGTCACACGACCCGCAGGCCGAGAGCACGATGTCGCGGCCGTAGCCCACACGGTGGAACTGAGTCACCGCGTCGGGGGTCGTACGCGTAATCGACTCGACGGTCCCGACGATCGGCCGCGCCAGTTCGTGTCCCTGGAAGACGAGACCATCAGCGATCTCGTGTACAACGTCCGAGGGGCTGTCCTCGTACATTGCAATCTCTTCCAGAATCACTTCGCGCTCCGACTCCAGGTCCTCGGCACGGAAGGATGGTGCGAAGACCATCTCACCGAGGAGTTCGAGCGAGTCACCCACATGACGATCGAGCACCCTCGTTCCAACCACGGTGAATTCCTTCGTGGTTGCGGCGTTTGTGTCGGACCCGATGCGGTCGAACCAGCGCGAGATATGTGCTGCGTCGAACCGGTCGCTGCCCTTGAACAGCAGATGCTCGACCAGGTGTGCGTAGCCAGCGGCCGACGGATTCTCGTCGCGAGACCCGACTGGTATCCATGCACCAAGTGCGACCGAGCGAACCGTCGGAACACGCTCCGTGACGACCGTCACCCCGTCGACAACGTCGACACGATGCTGGTCTACGGGAACGACGAGCCTGTCAGCCGGTGCCTTCACCAGTGGTGACGATCAGTCCTGGTCACCGCTGCCACGAAGCCGAAGTCGGAAGCGCCGACCAAAGCTCTCGCCGGCTGCCTCGCCCGAGTCCTGCGCGGGTGCAGAGCTCTCGCGACGCGGTTCCTTGTTGCCCGAGTCACGGTTGCGATCGTTGCGTGGCCGGTCGTTGCCGCCCTCGCTGCGGTTGCGGTCGCCGCCGCCATCGCGATTGCGGTTGCGATTGCCACCACCGCCGCCACGGTTGCCGTCACGGTCGCCACGGGGCCGGTCATTGCCACCCTCGCTGCGGTTGCGGTCGCCACGAGGTCGGTCGTTGCCACCCTCGCTGCGATTGCGATCGCCGCCGCCACGATTGCCGCCCTCGCTGCGGTTGCGGTCGCCGCCGCCACGATTACCACCGCCACTGCGATTGCGATCGCCGCCGCCACGATTGCCGCCACCGCCGCCGCGATTGCGGTCACCGCCGCGTCCACCGCTGCCGCCACGACCTCCGCGGTCGCCGCCTCGGTCTCCGCCGCGGTCGCCGCCACGGCCACCGGGCTTGCTTGGCTCACGCGGCTCGACTGCGTTGCCTTCCTTGTCCTTGATCATCACGAGGCCAATACGACCTCGGAGTGGATCGACCTCGACAACGCGGACGCCGATGTTGTCACCGACGCTGAGCACGTCCTCGACCGAGGCGATGCGTCCCGGTCCGATCGCCGAGATGTGCAGGAGCCCGTCAGTCCCGCGGCGCAGCTCGATGAATGCACCGAAGTCGGTGATCTTGACGACGGAGCCGTCGAACTCGTCACCAACCATGATCTCGCGAGTCATCGATTCGATCGCTTCTGCACAGGCCTGGGCAGAGGCGCGGTTGACGCCGTAGACCATGACGGTGCCGTCTTCCTGGATGCCGATCTGGGAGGTGAACTCCTCCTCAAGGCCACGAATCGTTTCGCCGCCCTTACCGATGACCATGCCGATCTGCTCGCGATCGATCTTGACGATCTGGAATGCCGGAGCGTTCTCATTGACCTCGGGACGCGGCTCAGCGATTGCGCCAGCCATGACGTCGAGGATGGCAAGCCGAGCTTCCTTGGCCTGCTCGAGTGCGCGCCGAAGCAGTTCGGTGGTCACGCCCGTGATCTTGATGTCCATCTGCAGGGCGGTGACACCCTCGTCGGTGCCGGCCACCTTGAAGTCCATGTCGCCGAGGTGGTCCTCTGCGCCCTGGATGTCGGTCAGCACGACAAGGTCGTCGCCTTCCTTGATCAGCCCCATTGCGATGCCTGCGACGCCCGACTTGATCGGCACGCCCGCGTCCATCAGTGCCAGCGTGGATCCGCAGACCGACGCCATCGACGATGAACCGTTGGATTCGAGCGTCTCGCTGACCATTCGGATCGTGTAGGGGAACGCGTCCAGATCCGGGATCACCGGAACCAGTGCGCGCTCTGCAAGCGCACCGTGGCCGATGTCACGACGCTTCGGCCCTCGCATGAAGCCGGTTTCACCGACGCAGAAGGGTGCGAAGTTGTAGTGATGGATGTAGTACTTGTTCGTGTCGAGCGTCAGGTCGTCGATGCGCTGCTCTTCCTTGGTCGTGCCAAGCGTGCACAGCGTCATCACCTGCGTCTGACCTCGGGTGAACAGCCCCGAGCCGTGCGTGCGCGGCGCAACGGCCACGTCAGCGTTCAGTGCACGAAGCTCGCGCTCGGTGCGTCCGTCGGGTCGACGCTTGTCAACTGCGATGCGTCGTCGAACAAGCGCCTTGTACGCCGCATCGAAGGCCGTCTTCACAGTTGTCAGCGTCAGCGCGTCCCAGCTTCCGGACTCGTTGCGCGTGGCGAACGGCAGGTCGAGCCCACCGGTGACCATGTCGAGCAGCAGGTCCTTCTTGGCCGACTTCAGCTCCTTCGAATCCTGCTCGTGCGAGGCGAACTCTTCGAGTTGCGTCCCGAACTGCTGCTGGATGGCGCTGCGCACCGCGGCAACGCGTGCCTCGGTGAACAGGATCGAGAGCGTCAGCTTGGCGCGGATCCGCTGGGTGATGTCGTCCTCGCTTGAACCGAGTTCGATCGTCGGTGCGGCATCGGCAACAAGCGTGTTCAGCACCAGCTCCTCAGCGGCCGGAATTCCCGACTCGCTGATGGCTTGCTCGATGCGGGCCATGTAGCGACCACGGTAGTCGTCGATGATTGACTGCGACGACCACTTGGGCTTGCCGGCCTTCTCGGCATGTTCAATCTGAGCGTCACACAGTCGGA
>CAYNNW010000346.1:0-2989 GCA_964398435.1 uncultured Gaiellales bacterium
AGCGGCCCTCGATGCTCGCGCCCACCACCTGCAGCCGGCGGCAGCGCACGGGCAAACCTCGTGGCACTGGATTCGGGCGGAGTGGCAACGGCTTTCAACCCCACACCAGACGGCCCGGTCGAGGCGCTGGCAGTTTCAGGATCAACGTTGTATATCGGCGGAAGCTTCACCGGAGTCGATGACGACAATGACCCGGTTGGAACTCCGATAACGACTGCTCGCTCGGCAATTGCCGCGATTGACACCACAACGGGTGTTCCGACGGCCTGGGATGCCGACGCTGTGGGTGGGTCGGTACTTGATCTCCAGCTGGACGGCACAACGCTGTACGCAGGCGGCGGCTTCACGCAGATGGATGGCGAGGCTGCTGAATTCATCGCAAAGCTTGATACAACGACAAACGTTGTCAACGCAATCAATGACGAGACCTGGGCCCCCAACTTTGTCGGCAGTCAGGTCAACATCATCTCTGTGGCTCCAAGTTCGGTGTATGTAGGTGGTTCATTCCAGAGCATCGATGGCAGCACTCGCAACAATGCCGCGTCACTGGCAATTGCAGACGGATCACTCGATTCGTGGGCGCCCGATCCTGCTGCCGAGGTTCGCGCACTCAACTACTCAGGAACGGCCGTTCAGATCGGCGGCGACTTTCTCATGGCGAACTCCGAATCCCGATCGGGACTCGGTGCTGTCGACATGACCACCGGTACCGTGACGTCATGGGACCCGGCACCAGATCTTGGATCGACCGTATACGACGTTGAAATCGTCGGGACCAAGCTGTACGCGGGCGGAGACTTTACGTCGCTGGGCGGCGCGGCTCGTGCCAACGCCGGCGCGGTGTCACTAACCACCGGACTGGCTTCAACGTGGGATCCCGACCCGGACGGGACGGTACGCGACATGAAGCTGAACGATGCTGCTGACGCCCTGTATGTCGGCGGATCATTTGGAACGCTTGCCGCCGGCGGAACTGTGCGAAGCAGGGTTGCTGAGGTACAGCTGTCCGATGGCACGGCAACTGCCTGGGATCCAGCACCGGATAACACGGTGTATGCAATCGAATGCGACTCGACCAATGTCTATCTCGGCGGAATGTTCGACAATGCCGGTGGCGACGCACGCGCACGACTAGCGGCGATCGATGCCAGTACCGGAGCTGCTGCCACGTGGGAGCCGGTTGTTACGGGCGCGAGCGTCAATGCGCTGACGCTCTCCGGATCAACGCTGTACGTCGGAGGGTCATTCAGTGACATCGATGGCAGCACCCGCAACGGTCTGGCAACCCTCGATACGGCAGCGTCCTCCAACCTCGTCGGGACGTTTGACCCATTTGGAACCGACACTGGAATTCCGATGTCAATTGCCGTTGACGGCACCACCGTATACGTGGCAGGCGTACTCAACGGAGGTGGCATAGGGGGCGCCTCGGCAACAGGTGTAGCCGCACTCAATGCAGCGGGGGTCAGCACCTGGGCACCACCATTGGTTGCCAGCATGCAGCCAGATCCTGAAGGGTACGCCGTGCATGTCGACGGCGACGGTCGCGTGCACGTTGGTGGCGACTTCAAATCCGTGGACGGATACCCCAACTTTGGCCTGGCCGCGTTCTCACCACTCGTTGACGTATCCGGCGTCGTCGATGGAACGGACACAACCGACGATGACTACGAGCGATCTGCCAACCAGCTCGACATCAACTGGACAGTCGTCAGTGATCCTGGCTCGGATCACCTGGAGTATTGCTTCACCACATCAAGCACCGGCGCCGACTGTGCCGCGGCCGCCACCGTACCGTGGTCAAGCGTCACCACTGCGACGACTACCGCCACGGAGAATGCCCTCGTACTGACCGAGCGTGATACGTACTACGGATGCGTTCGTAACGTGTCCGCCGACAACACGGCGACATCAGCAGTCTGCAGTGACGGCGTACTGGTTGACACAATGGGGCCGGATGCACCGACGCTTGTGTCACCGGCCGCCGGCGCAACTGTGACCACCTCAAGTCCGACACTGACGATGATCTATACCGACGGCAATGATGCCGGTGACAATCTGGATGGCCGCATGGGCGTCCAGATCTGCTCGGATGCCGCTTGTGCCAGCGTCTACCGCTCGAAGTACTTCAGCGTGATTGAGGATGGTGAAGACAAGTCGTGGATTCCACTTGGTCTTGCTGACGGAACCTGGTACTGGCGAGCGCAGGGACTGGATGACACGCTTCTCGCCAGTTCCTGGTCAACAATTCGATCGTTCGTTGTCGACACAACCACTGACAACGATGACGACACCGACGTCACTAGCCTACGAATTCGGCGAAAGACTCCGCTACCGTCGGGGTTCCTACCGGGCTACTTCACGCATATTGACTTCGATGTGACCGGAGCGGTCGGCTCGTACTCGGTCACAGCCTCGCACCTCAGCACATCGCTGCGTACGAGCGCTGGCCGTGTCTACCTGGGCAACGGAGGTGAGGGACGTGGCGTGATGACCGTTACCGCACGAGACGGACTGGGCCGCACCGCGACTTGGCAGGGCGTGATCGCGATCGATCGGACATCGCCATCAATCGGGAGCGCACAGCGAGTCGTTGCCAAGAGTTGGACGAGATTCCCTGTCTCTGATTCCCTGTCGGGCGTAGCGCAGAATTACATACACGTAGGTCGGCTCAGGCGGGGGAATCATCGTGTGTCGGTACGCGTGTTCGACCTTGCTGGCAACTCCACCGTGCGACGGACGAAGGTCATGCGCCGAATCAGCCTGTCGTCGCGAAAGTCCAACCAGGATCTTGGAACCATCAGCCTACGCTCAAGCTCACCTCGCGTAATCAAGGAGGTCGGCTGGAGACTGAAGCAGTACGGCTATCTGTCAGGACGAACCCCGCGTACCTGGAACAGTCGATTGACAACCGCACTGCAGGAGTACCAGCGGGATCGCGGATTGCGGCAGACCGGCTCGCTGAATCGCCGGACTCGACTGCGCCTTG